>JAIHAN010000071.1 GCA_020054815.1 Peptococcaceae bacterium
CCATCTGGCTTAACCTCCTTTAATTTCTTGATTGAGAAACAGCAACACCATTCTCGCCTGGCGAGGGATAAAAGAATTTTTGGGCAATAAGGGTGGGAGTTAATAGAAAGGAGTAAAGGCTGTAAAGACGATAGCCTCATTGTAAGCTTAAATAGATAGTAAAAAACCGGTAAATCCCACCTCCCGTCCACTCTCCCATAAATTCCAAGCTGAGAAAGTACTTAGCTATATATGGTCTTTGACTCGTCTCATAAGCAAAGAAAAAGCTCCTACTCAAATAAATTAATTACTGAGTAGGAGCCATTAGCTTTACAGCATTTAGAGGTGAGCTCCATCACCTTTATTTCGCCTTGAATTTAGATATCCTCCGGATAAGTTTTTCTGGTATCATTATTTCCCAGGGTGATGATTAAGCCGAAGGCTGCCAGTATACCCAAAGCTGCTCCACAAAAGAAGGGAGCCCTGGCCCCAAAGGCTTTCCATAAATAGCCGGCCAGAATAGAAGCAGGGAGTAAACCGATTCCGGTTATGGTAGCATAAAGACCCATGAGGGTAGCCCGTTGACTCTCCGGGGCTAAATCGGCGACAAAGGCTTTTTCCACACCTTCACTAAAGGCAGCGTATATACCGTAGAATCCAAAAAGAAGCCAGAAGTGGGTGGGTTTTGTAGCCAAAGCGAAGCCAAAATAGATAAGCCCATAAAACAAGTAACCCGTTACAAGGACTATTTTACGTCCGATCAGGTCGGATAAACGACCGGCGGGGTAGGAGAAAAGAGCATAAACTACATTATAGAGCAAATAGAGAAGGATAACTCTGGCAGGATCAAAACCGTAATCCTGTGCCCTTAAGAGGAGAAACTGGTTAGAAGAGTTTCCTAAAGCAAAAAGAAAGATAATAATGAGAAATTTTTTTAAGCTGGGATCAAGGGCTGACCAGGACAGGTTTAGCGGCTTACGTATGGTTTTTTTCTCAGATTTAACTTCCCTGACCAGAAAAAGCAAACCTATACCGATAAAAGCCGGGATCAGGGAGAGGATAAAGACAGTTTCATAACTTTTTAGATAAGATGAAAACAGGTAATAGGCGATAAGTACCCCCACCACTGCACCTAAGGTATCCAGGGCCCGGTGCAGGCCAAAAGCACTGCCGTATTTCTCCCGGCGGCTGGCCTGGGCAATTAAAGCGTCACGGGGAGCAGTTCTGATACCTTTGCCAAAACGGTCGAGTATTCTACCCCCAAAGACCCACAGCCAGGAAGAAGAAAAGACCAACAGCACTTTACCGAGGCCGGAAAAGGAATAGCCGCTAATGGCCAGGGGTTTCCTGCGATCGATTTTGTCCGACCAGTATCCGGAGAAAACTTTGAGAAGGCTGGCCAGGGACTCGGCTATTCCCTCAATGATTCCCAATATGGCGGGAGAGGCACCTAACTTTGAAGTTAGGTAGAGTGGTATGAGAGGATAGACCATTTCAGAACTGACATCGGTAAAAAAACTCACCAAACCTAACAGGATAATGGTACGCACTTAGGAACATCCTTCTTTCAATCTTCATTTGCTGAAAATAATGCTTTTTCAGCTTTGTTTAGGTGTGTATTTAATAATTTCCACATCTTCGATGGTGATTAAGCCTTCGTTGACGGCTTCGTCCAGAAAGGGCATCAGTTTTTCGATATATTCCACACTGTCTACAATCTCCACGACGATGGGTAAGTCATTGGAAAGATCCAGTAGACGAGCTGTCTTAATGCGGGTGTTAGGACCAAAACCTTCAATTCCTCTTAAGACAGTAGCCCCGGCTAAGCCCAGTTCCTTGGCTTTCATGACAATGGCATGGTAGAGTAAGTTTCCTTTGAATTTACTGGCTTCACCGATGTATATTCTTAATCTCCTGGCCTGGCCTGATATTTTAACCATGCTATTCCCTCCTTACTTTGTGATTAATTGGGCAGCTACGGTTCCCAACCAAACCGCAACCAAGCCGATTAAGAGGCTGCCCGCTCCATTGAGAAGAGCTATTTTGATCTGCCCATTCTTAATTATATTAAGTGTCTCCAGGCTAAATGTGGAGAAAGTTGTAAAGGCCCCTAAAAAACCCACGGCTAAAAAGGCCCGTGTATTGGGATTGATCACCAGCTTTTCAACCCCCAGTACATAGACAAGTCCCAGAAGAAAACAGCCCAGCATATTGACCACAAAAGTTCCCCAGGGGAAAATGTATTCTCCTCTTTCGTAAATCCAGGTGGAAAGAAAATACCTTCCCAATGCACCTAAGGCGCCTCCCAGGGCGATAAAGGCATAAGTGGCATAGTGCAATTCTTTCGACCTCCCTTAGAAAAATAAGGCTCCTACCTTGAAAGGTAGGAGCCATCAGCTGACGTCAGCATTTTTGGCGAGCCCCATCGCCTTTGTAATTCAATTAACATAAATATATCATTTAAAACTTAATTTGTATAGAGGATGGCACATTGGCTTTAAGAAGGTCTCCTGGGCACCCAGGCCCTGGGCTGCTTAAGGGTGATATAATGTTTGCAGGTATTCGGGCCAGGGATTTAGAGGTTTTATCCTCCGGATGTCCGGCCCAGATGAATAGTGTACCGGCTGTAATTCAGGATATTTATGATAAAGGAGATTTTTTATTCCTGGTTGCAGTGCCGGAATACGGAGAGAAAGAAGTGTGTATTTTTGCGGAAGTCCCCTCCAGGCTAGAATTCTGCAGAAGGGGAGGCAGGGTGAATATTGTTTTCCCGGAAGAAAAAATAGTGATATTTCCTGAGTAAAGCAGCAAGGCCCCAGGGAGGAATTCTCTCTGTGGGCCTTTTTTAACTGGATAAGGAAGAGAAGGTGCTGTTATTTTTTGTAAAGCATAAGGACGTAATCTTCTCCCTGGCGGGATAATTCACTTCTCCAGCCCAGATTTTCGGCCATGCGCATCACATTGTCCCTGGCCTGGGCAGTGCTGACCAGGACTTTAATGGGTCCGGAAGGGTTTTCTTTGATGGCCTGCGTGGTAAGGACCAGGGGTTCGGGACAGGAAAGGCCCCTAGCGTCAACTAAGTGTTCCATTTAAGGCACCTCCTCTATTTTTAGTTTGGGCTGTATGCAGTGTACCGATGAGGGCTACCACCAGCAGGCCCAGGATCACGGCGACTTTACCTCCCATGGGTACGCCGGCGGGACTGGCAGCCAAAGAAAAGTTATGGGAAAAGGCGGCACCGGCTATAATCCCCAGGACTGTGATGGCTGAGTCCCCGTTGCCTTCTGCCGCTGATATGAGCTGGCGGAGAGGGCAGCCTCCAAGGAGGACAAAGGCCAGCCCGGCCAGGGTCAGACTCAGGAAGTTCCACAGGGTCTCACTGTGGGCAATGGGCTGGTTGGCAAAACCGGGATTAAATTTGCCCATAACCAGATTACCCAGTGTTGCTGCAGCCAGCATGGCTAGAAAACCTGACAAAAGATAGGTATCCCGGAAAAAGATAAAATCCCTGATTCCCCCAATCATGCAAAGCCTGGAACGCTGGGCCAGGATACCCACTACAAGACCTGCAGCCAGGGCCAGCCCCAGGGCAGCCCGCTGGGAGCCGGGACCTTTGGTGCTGAAAAAGATAAAGGCCGGTTTGGCAAGGAGGAGTGCTAGGAGTACAAGCATGAAAAGAGGGAAAATATAGCCGTTTGTCTGGCTTTGAGGGATGGTGCGCCCCAGTGAATACCCCCTGCTTAAAAATTGGGTGCCCAGGAAAACGCCGGCAATAAGGCCTAATAAGCCTACCAGGGCATTGAGGTCGCCCGCAGACAGGCGGAAAATAACCCGTAAGGGACAGCCGAGAAAGACCAGCATGCCCAGCATGCCGAAAAAACCCAGGGTAAAGCGGGTCAGGGTATTGGAACCTCCTACGGCCCTGAATTCTCCGCTGGCCAGAGCAGCAATAAAGGCTCCCAGGACCAGGCCCATGATTTCCGGTCGCAGGTACTGGACGGTTTCTGTGCGGTGCAGGCCCAGGGCCCCTGTGATATCACGCAGGAAACAGGCGATGCAGTAACCCATGTTGGCAGGATTTCCGGCTGCTACCAAAAGGACGCCCAGGATGCCTACAATCCCTCCGGTAAAAATGATTAAGTGCTTTTTGTTCATAAGATACCCCCTTTTGTTAAACGCAAATGTATTTTTTCTTTAAAAATATTCATAGTCCTTTGCCAATTGTTATGAAATGTTGTTATTGTTGCATAAATTGTTATGAAAGATTTTCATACTCATCGCTTAACTTTTAACGATATTTTAGTGAGTAAAGAAGGAAAAATTTCGCATTAAGCAGAAATATTGAGCATGAAGTGGCAATAAGCGGGTGCAATTAAGAAATTGGGAATGCGGGAACCCAGTTTGATCCTCGGATTGTCAGAGTCTTTGTGGAAAAAGTCATTGTATAATGCGATGCGACAGCGAGAATGGTTTTCGTCTGCCGCACTTTTTTTTTGTGCGACAGACGAGGAACGTCCCCCTGTCGCATAGGAATCCTGGCAAGGGATTAAGCCGGATAAGGCAGTTTTCCCTAGAATATAGGGTAATAATTTCACTCCATCCACAAATATCCAACAATTTAAAGTTTGACATTGAGTTGCAGGTTGGATTAGAATTATGAATAGTTTGAAAAATAATAGCGGAGGTGTGAGTGTGATAAGTTACAGGAGCAGAACAGTACGTCTTGTGTTGTGTGTATTCTTAGCTGTCATATTGGTTGTAAGCATGGCTTGTGCCAAAAAGGAGGGAGACCAGCCGGCAGCGGCTCCCGAGAAGAACAAAAAGACCATAGTATTTGCTGATGCGGGTTGGGACAGTATTCGCTTCCATAACGAGGTAGCCAGGCTCATTATTGAAAAAGGATATGGTTATAAAACCGATGTCATCCCGGGATCCACACCCGTAACCTTTACCGGTTTAAAAAAGGGTGACATCGACGTCTATATGGAAGTCTGGACGCAAAATATTATTGACGTTTATAACGAGGCTATTGAAAAAGGAGAGATTGTGGAGGTTTCCACCAATTTCGATGATAACAGGCAGGGTCTGTATGTACCTACCTTTGTCATTAAGGGGGACCCAGAGAGGGGAATAAAACCCCTGGCTCCCGACTTGAAATCAGTCAACGATCTACCCAAGTATTGGCAGATTTTTAAGGATGCGGAAGAACCCAAAAAAGGGAGGATTTATGGCGCTATCCCAGGGTGGAAAGTGGACGAAATTCTCTTTGAAAAATATAAGAATTATGGGCTGGATAAAACCTTTAATTACTTTAGGCCCGGTTCCGATACTGCCCTGGCCAGTTCCATTGCCCAGGCTATGGAAAAAGGTAAACCCTGGGTCGGTTATTACTGGGAGCCCACCTGGATCATGGGTAAATATGATATGACGCTCTTAGAAGAACCGGCTTACAGTGAAGATAAATGGAACGATGGATATAAATGTGCTTTTCCCTCTGTAAAGGTAACAGTGGCTGTGCATAAAGACCTGGTTCAAGATGCACCCGAGGTGGTAGAGTTCTTGAAGCACTATAAAACCAGCAGTGTCCTGACCAGTCAGGCTCTGTCCTATATGCAGGAAAAGCAGGTAGAGGCTGACGTAGCGGCCAAATGGTTTCTAAAAAATAACGAGGACCTCTGGAGCAAATGGGTTCCGGCAGATGTTCTCTCAAAAGTGAAGGCAGCACTACAATAAGATAAGTGTGAAGCTGGACAAGTAGTTGACCTGGTACCAGGTCAACTACTTGTCCGTATAAGAACGGGGAATGAGGTGAGAAGGCTGTTCTCATGGGGCAGCCAAGCTTATGAACAACTTTCCGGCATTTTTACACCTAAAGTTGGGAATCTATGTAAAATATTTTGTCGATTGGCTGATTAAAAACTTCGGAGAATTTTTCGAGGCCTTGACTGAAGCACTTCTCTGGTTCTTAGGCCAGGTGGAAAGCTTTTTCCTGTGGTTGCCCTGGTGGGTGGTCGTAGGCGGGGTTTGTTTTTTAGGGTGGCGGCTGAGAAAACTTTCTACCGGTATCACTTTTGCCCTGCTAATGCTCCTTATTGGCTCTTTTAAACTTTGGGATGCAACGATGGCTACCATGGCTCTTGTTTTAACGTCAGTTGTTTTCTCCCTTGTCATAGGTATCCCTTTGGGAATTTTGATGGCTTATAGTGAACGGACCAGCACTTTAATGAAACCAGTTTTGGATGCCATGCAAACAATGCCCAGTTTTGTTTACCTGATCCCTGCCGTAATGCTTTTTAATTTAGGCAAGGTTCCGGCTACCTTTGCCACCATCATTTATGCCGTACCGCCTGTGATGAGATTAACGGAACTGGGGATACGCCGGGTCCCCAGGGAAATGGTGGAAGCTGCCCATTCTTTTGGTTCCACGGCCTGGCAAACCCTGGTCAAAGTGCAGCTGCCGCAAGCCCTGCCCACCATCATGACAGGCATAAACCAAACGACGATGATGGCTCTCTCCATGGTTGTTATTGCCTCGATGATCGGGGCCAAGGGTTTGGGCATGGAAATCATGATTGCCATTAGCCGGTTAGATATTGCCCGGGGCTTTGAAGCAGGAATAAGTGTTGTCATTCTGGCCATTATTATTGACCGCCTGTCCCAGGGACTTGTCCATAAGTTTAAATTCCCCGAATAAGATGAGAATATAAGAAAATGGTGAATGCAGATGACGATAAAGGTAAAAGTAGAGAATCTAACCAAAATATTTGGGCGCAGCCCCAAGGCGGTTCTGAAAAAAGTACAGGAAGGTATGTCCAAGGAAGAAGTATTAAAAAAGACAGGGCATACCCTGGGAATTAATAATGTCTCCTTTGAGGTAAAGGAAGGGGAAATTTTTGTCATCATGGGTTTGTCGGGCAGCGGCAAATCCACCCTTATCCGCTGCCTGAATCTACTGAACGTGCCCACTGATGGCAAAATTTATGTTGACGGTGAGAATATTGTGGCTTATGACAAGCATCAACTCAGAGAATACCGGCAGAAGAAGGTGGCCATGGTTTTTCAGCATTTCGGTCTCTTCACTCACAGGACGGTCATCAAGAATGTGGAATACGGTCTGGAGGTAAGGAATATCCCCCCAGGTAAGCGGTATGAAATAGCCCGGAAGGTTCTGGCCACTGTGGGACTGGAAGGCTGGGAATTTAAATATCCTACGCAATTAAGCGGCGGCATGCAGCAGCGTGTAGGTTTGGCACGGGCCCTGGCTAATGATCCCGATATTCTTTTGATGGATGAACCTTTCAGTGCCCTAGATCCTTTGATCAGGCGGGAAATGCAGTTAGAACTCCTGGATATGCAGGCCAAACTGAAAAAGACCATCATTTTTATTACCCATGATGTCAACGAGGCTTTCAAATTAGGGGACCGGGTAGCGATGATGCGGGATGGGAAGATTGAGCAGATCGGTACTCCCGAGGAAATTTTCTCTACCCCTGCCAACGAGTATATCGAAAATTTTGTCAAGGATATTGACAAAACTAAAATCATTCAAGCCAAGAATATCATGTTTAAACCTGCGGCCCTTATCTCTCTGAAGGACGGACTCAATGTGGCGGCTAAAGAAATGGAGAGAAACGGCATATCCAGTGTTTTCGTGGTAGATAGCGAAAGAAGACTCTTGGGACTTGTGACCATTGATGATACCGTCAAAGCCATTAAGGAGCACAAAACCTTAATAGATATACTAAGGCATGAATATAACACCACGGGTCCCGAGACTTATATCCAGGATTTGCTGCCTATAGCTACGGAAAGCAAATACCCCATAGCGGTTGTCGATGAAAACAACAAGTTTCTGGGTATTATCGTTCGTGTATCTGTGCTTTCGGCTTTAATATGATAAAACAGGCAATTCGTTGAATGCGAATTGCCTGTTTTATTCTAAACGGGCTGATACCTGGCATTCCAGGGTAGGCGCGATAATCAGCCAATCCATTTTAATCAGGAAATTGCCCTGGGCAGTGGGAAGGATGCGCTGGTGAAGGAGGGCCTGAATAAGTCCCGGCTTTACCTGTTCGATAGGCTGACCCAGAGTGGGATTGAGAATTTTTTTCAGGTCCTGCTCCAGGGTTTCCTTGATGGTCTGGTGATTGGCCCAGGACCTGTCGGGTAGAATGACGTGCAGGGTTATTTTCTCTATCATAGTCTTTTTTTGGGAGGATAATTTTCCAGAAAGAAGATTGATGAGGTTTTCTTTGTCTTCCAGTTCGCCGCGGAGTTCGCTGATTTGCACATGAAGCCGGTCCAGTTCCCTGCCGGTTTGGAGCGTAGTTAGACTGGCTCCCACCAGAAAACCCAGTAAAAACAGGGCTGCCCAGGCGGCTTTAGAGGACTTCATGGCGGGGGAGTTAGGGAAAAGACAAGATATTTGGCGGACTCGGCTCCGGCCAGACCGGCAATGATAAAGAGCAGTTGTTTGATGAGAGGACGGATTTGCCCTGTAAAGAATCCGGAACCCAGGACTTCAATGGAGGAAAAAGTTCCTCCCAGAGCGGCTACTACCGCCCAGAGTTTCATTTCCTCAGCCAGTTTCCGTGCCGTCAAAAGAGGAGGATTTCCGGTTACGACAGCAGCCAGGGAGCCGATGAGGGAACCGCCCAGCACAATTCCCATGGCTGTAAAAAATATAAGAAGAGATTTATGGGGGAAAGACTGCATTGCCTGCACCTCTTATCACTCCCACGGATGGAGCATAACCGGGAAACCGCGGTGGAATTCAAGCCCGTTCCTGGAAGTTATCCTGTAAAAATATATATGATTAAACTACGAGCTTTATTTCCCCATCTTTTAGTGAAAGAAAACACTATAATTACTTTTAAATTGACATATGCCCGTTATGAGTTTAGTATAAAAACTGTAATAAATTTCACATATGTTCAAAATGGAGCCAGCAACAGATCGTAAAGAAGGAAAAGGAGGACTTTTGATGCCGAACAAGTATGTCATTATTGGCGGGGTGGCCTGCGGACCTAAAGTTGCAGCGAGATTGCGCCGCTTAGACCTGGATGCGGAAATTACCATTATTGAAAAGGGGGAAATTCTCTCTTATGGCGGTTGTGGTATGCCTTATTATATTTCCGGTGAAGTCCATAATCTTCAGGAACTGTGGAGTACACCGGTAGGTGTGCCTCGCGATGTTCAGTTCTTTAAGAAAGTAAAAAATATCGAGATTATGGATAGAACACTGGCCCAGAAAATCAACCGGGCAGAGAAAAAAGTTGAGGTAGTGAGACTGGAAACCGGTGAGGTCCGGGAGATACCCTATGACAAGCTGGTATTAGCCGTAGGGGGGACACCGGTAGACCCGCCAATTCCGGGCAAGAACTTGAATAATGTCTATAAACTGAACCATCCTTATGATGCCGAAGGGATCAAAAAAGCTGCGGGAGTCGGGAAGATTAAAAGCGCCGTGATTGTGGGCGGGGGGTTAATTGGACTAGAGGTGGCCGAATCCCTAACAAAACTGGGCATTAAAGTCACTATTGTGGAGATGATGGACAGGGTCCTGCCCAAAATGCTGGATATCGAAATAGCCAGTCTCTTAATGCGTGACATGAGAGCAAATGGCGTCAATATTTTGGTTAATAATAAAGTATTAAGCTTTGAGGGGGATGACCGGGGTAATCTTCAAGCAGTTGTTACCGAACAGGGTACAATAGAAGCTCAATTAGCGCTGGTGTCCATAGGGGTAAGGCCCAACAGTAAGCTTGCTCAGGAAGCAGGCCTGGAAATCACGGAGAATGGGGCCATTAAGGTCAATGAATATCTGCAGACCTCAGATCCTGATATATTTGCGGGCGGCGACTGCATTGACAACTATCATCTCATTTTAAAAAGGCGGGTTTATGCCCCCCTGGGAGACCTGGCCAACATCCATGGACGCATTATTGCCAATAATATTGCCGGAAGCCCGGAGGAATTCCCGGGGATCCTGGGGACAACAATCTGCAAGGTTTTCGACTTTAATGCCGGCAGTATTGGGCTGACAGAAGAGAGGGCAAGGGAATTGGGCTATGAGGTGGTTACAGTCCTTGCTCCAGGCTCTGATAAAGCCCACTTTTATCCCACAGCCAAAAACATTTTTATTAAGTTAGTAGGCAGCAAAAAAGATGGCAAAATCATAGGAGCACAAATTGTTGGGCCTGGTGATGTAGCCAAAAGATTAAACATGCTCAGCCTGGGTATGTATTATGGCATTACGGCGAAAGAAATGGCGAAAATGGACCTGGCTTATGCACCGCCCTTTGCCCCGGCCATGGATAATTTAATCACTGCAGCAAACATTATGCAAAACAAGATGGACGGCATCGCTAAATCCATTTCTCTCCAGGAAGTAAAGGAAAAGCTGAACAAAAAAGAAGATTTTATTCTCCTGGATGTAAGAAGCCCACAGGAAGTGGAGGAAATGTCCTTACCTTATGAAAATGTTATGTATATACCATTAGGAATGCTGAGGCAGAAAACAGACCTGCTCCCCAGAGATAAAGAGATAATAATTTTCTGCAAAGTAAGTCTTAGGGGTTATGAGGCCCAGAGGATACTGGAGGAAAAAGGGTTTACCAATGTTAAGTTCATGGACGGCGGGATTGTCAGTTGGCCCTTTGAGCTAAAGACCAGGGGATAATGGATAATGTGAAAAAGGATAAGCAGCTAGAATTATTGACATATGTCCTAAACAACCCTATAATACAGATATGAGCATATGTTTAAAACGCAGTACGATTCAAATGATCAAATTCAAATATAAAAAGGGGTTAGAGATATGGGACAATGCAGCAACACCTGTGATTGTAAAGACGAAAAATGGGAACAGGGTACTTGTAAGGGAGGAGAGTGCTCAACTCCACAAAAAAATACAGGACATGAGTTAAACCACATTAAATACGTAATAGCAGTGATGAGCGGCAAAGGCGGTGTAGGAAAGTCAACGGTAACAGCACTTTTGGCTACTTCTCTCCAGAAAAAGGGCTATAAAGTAGGAGTTCTTGATGCCGACATTACGGGACCCAGTATTCCCAAACTTTTTGGTGTGAAAAAGTTGCCTGAGGATACGGGTTTTGGTCTTTTACCTGCCAAAAGTACTGAAGGCATTCAGGTTATGTCTATCAATTTATTTCTTCCCAGTGAAGATGAACCTGTTATCTGGCGAGGTCCCATCATTTCAGGAGTCATTAAGCAGTTTTGGGAAGAAGTGATCTGGGGAGAATTAGATTTTCTTTTGGTAGACCTGCCTCCTGGTACAGGTGATGCACCCCTAACTGTGATGCAGTCCCTGCCCCTCAAAGGTGTGGTTGTGGTAACATCGCCTCAGGACCTGGCCAATATGGTGGTAAGAAAAGCCATGAAAATGGCACAGAAAATGGATATCCCCATTCTGGGAGTAGTAGAAAACATGAGTTTTGTGGAATGTCCGGACTGCGGTAAAAGAGTTTTCCCCTTTGGTGAGGGCAAAGCTAACCTTATGTGCCAGGAGTTTAAAACACCCTTGTTGGGTGTCCTTCCCTTACAATCATCACTCAGTATTTTAGGGGATGAGGGGCGGATAGAGGAGTTTAATAGTGAGGATTTATTGAAGACCGAATTGTTGCTGGTACAGTTGTAGATGGCGTATAAAAAGGTACTCTTAGCTAAGAGAGTACCTTTATTACTTAACTTAGAAGTGGGGGATGATATATGTACAACGAAAAAATACTGGACCACTTTATGAATCCCCGCAACCTGGGAGTTCTGGAAGATGCCGATGGCATCGGTGTATTGGGAGATCCCGCTTGTGGGGATTATATCAAAGTCTATATCAAAGTTACTGACGAACATATCAGTGATATCCGCTTCCAGATTGCGGGCTGCCCGGCAGCCATTGCCTGCGGCAGTGCCATGACTGAACTGGCTAAAGGTAAATCCATTGATGAGGCCGCGGAAATTTGCGATGCAGACATACTGGAATACCTGGGGGGACTTCCCGAAGAAAAGGCCCACTGTTCTAATCTTGGTGCAGGAGCTTTACAAAATGCTATAGTCGATTATATGATAAAATCACTGCAACAAAGTCACAACCACGTTGTTGTTATCTGAGATGAGAGCACCAATTGCGACAGTGAGAACCGTCCCCCCTGTCGCAAAAAGAAATGGAGTGTTATGAAAAATGCCGAGACCACCTAAATGCCGCAGGGTCGAATTTGAACCACAGGTCACCTATTTTAAACCGGCTGGAATCCCAAAATTCAATTTGGAAGAGTTAGTGCTAAGTGTAGAAGAGATTGAGGCTATTCGTTTAAAAGATAGAGAGGGCCTGGAGCAGGAGGAATGTGCCGAGAGAATGCACGTTTCGCGTCCTACCTTCCAGAGGATTCTGATGAGTGCCAGAAGCAAAATTGCGGAAGCAATCATTGAGGGCAAAGCCATTAGGATTGAAGGTGGGAATTATAAAATCGCGAAAGGTGTCATGAGATGTTCAGCTTGCAAGCATGAATTTGAGATAACCTATGGTCGCGGTTACCGTCATGGGATTACTTGCCCTAAATGTGAGGCTGCAATCAAGAATGATAGTTGTAATGAGAATAATCAAGAGGGTTGAGCAACTGCTCAGCACTCATATGACTGAAATGCAAACGTATTAAGTGAATCCATAATAAAGCACAAACAAATGAAACAATATAAATGAAAAATCACATATAAATGAAAAATATAAATGAAAAATCCTTGACAAAAAAACAAACTATGGATTAACATATGTTTCAGAAGTAAATAATTCCCATTTAAGGTGCCCCGTCAAGGGGAGAATAGGGAAACCGGTGAAATTCCGGTGCGGACCCACCACTGTAAGCGGTGACAAATCCCAGTATGCCACTGTCCAGCACTCAACTTAGTGGTTAATGTGAAAGCATAAAATTTATTTGAACATACTAAAAAAAGAGTATGGAATTATAAATTAGGTTTTAATCACAAGTTGAGTGCCGGATGGGAAGGCGGGAAGAGGTTGACCCGCGAGCCAGGAGACCTGCCTTAAATGTATGAACTAGACGAAGGGGATTAAATTCGTTCTAGCTGCTAGCGGCTTTAAGATGGGGAAAGTCTCTTAGTAACATACTAAGAGACTTTTAATTTTTTAAGCTTTCTTTGTCAGGCATGATGTTTACTCTTATCCATTTGGTGCCCTGGGTTTTAGCTTATTTAGCTGAGGGATTTATTATTGGAGGTGAGAAAAGTTAGCAAAAGATGTATTGATAGCAAGAAAAAATAGATACATAGCAGGAGGAGGAATAAAATGAATATTTTTACAAAGAAAACACACAGATACCTGGTATCTAAGTTATTACTGATATTCTTTATAGCAACCTTGTTATTGCCTGCATGGCCATTACTTTTTAGTGGACTCGATAATGGCAAAGCTGTGGCCGCAGAGGTATATGATAACTTAGCATTAAAGGCAGCAAGAAACAACTACAATTTACACCAAGGTGGACAGGCAGTTGACGGCGGCTGGGGAAACTTTGGTGCCTATGATGCCTATATCCTGACCCAGGCGGGGGCGGATGTAGGAACATGGGTATATAACGGCACAAGTTTCAAAGACAGTGTCTTGAGTTTAATTGATGCGACGATTGCAAACGAAGGGAAAGAAAATCAGTCTTCGGCCAAAAGAGTAGCGCATGAATATCTGGCGGCAAAAGCTTTCGGAGATGCAAGAGCGACCCAGTTGCTGAACATCTTAAAGAACAGGCAGACGGCAGGCGGGAACGGCTCTTTTGACAACAATGCCTTCAGCGACCTGCCCGCCTTTGAAGCATTGGGCAGAGCCGGGGACATGGCCGAAATAGATGCAGCAGCTGCCATTACTTATATCTTAAACTGTCAGGACGGCGGTACAGGGGCCTGGACTTCCACGTGGAACGATTTTCAGGCGACAGCCCAGGCGGTGCGGGCGTTAGAATACCTGAAGCCCCTTGCGGGAGGGCAGGCTGATGCCGTGCAAACGGCTATCGATAAGGGAATTGCCTGGCTGAGGGCTCTGCAAAAAGACGATGGAAGCTTTCAAGACGCTGGAGGATTTGATGATCCGCTTGTAGACACGGCAGAAACAATACTTACCTTAAACTGCCTGGGTATGGATCCTGCGGTCTGGACAGTCGGCGGCAAGAGTGCCGTAGATTACATGCGGGATAGTGCTCTCAAT
>JAIHAN010000072.1 GCA_020054815.1 Peptococcaceae bacterium
TACACAAAGTTCCCGGGCTATAGTCCAGAGTTCATTGGCTAGATTCTCAGTTACCTCAATACCCTTCTTCCGTAATTCCTGTTCCAGCTTATAACCTCTCTCCCCCGGCAGACGGATCCCCGGAGAATCAGGCGCTAGAGCAATGCTTTTAATCTCCTCACAAAACCGTTCGGTTCGTGAATAATAATCAGTAGGGTCAAGGAAAGCCTCCGGTTTCAAAAGAATTAACAAGTGCCCCACATTAGCCTCTGTCTCGCTGTTACCGTACTGCCAGGCCACATCTCTGCCAAATCCTGCTCCGGCTAAGACACCGGCCAAATATTCTACTGCCAGACTGAGAGCATATCCTTTGGGACCAGCCATGGGAAGCAGTATACCTTCCAGGGCCTCTTCAGCTTTAGTGGTTGGATATCCTTCTTTATTGAGAGCCCAATCAGGGGGTATGGGTTTACCTTCTTTGGCTGCCCGGATTATCTTTCCCCTTGCCACTAAACTGGTAGCTAAATCAACAATAATTGGCGGCTTACCTTGACGGGGTAAACCAAAGGCCAGGGGGTTTGTACCAAAATAAGGCTCTTTTCCGCCCCAGGGAGGTATTGCTGGAGGACCATTGGTTAGAATTATGGTAATATAACCCTTCTGAGCCCCCAGATTACTATAATAGCCCGCGGCTCCGAAATGATTACTCCTTTTTATACCCACAGCGCATACGCCATATGTATCAGCCACTGCCATACCCTTGTTAAGGCTTTTCGCGGTAACTACGGAACCTAATCCATTATCACCGTCTACAAGGAGCACTGCCACTAATCTCTTTTCTATCCTTATTTTTGGTTTAGGATTAACCAGGCCTTTCTGCAATCTCCTTAAGTATATGGGGAAACGACTGATTCCATGGGTATCAATACCCCATAATTCTGCCTTAAGCAAATTGTCAGTAACAATTACGCAATCCTCTTCTGGTACACCAACTTTAAAGAAGCAATTTTGCAGAAATTGTCTTAGGTTGTCTATATTAAGTATTCTTTTATCAATCATAAACACCTCCTTTTAGTATGATGTCATACATCATACAAGTAAAAATACCCTCTTTCTTTAGTTTCATTATATTTAATTTAATTTTCTCTTGCAACAAGATTTTTTATTTTCTAATATTTCTTAGTAGTAAATGTAAGCCGCCGGAAATCCGGCGGCTTACTCTTTATGATTAATTATTCCTTTACCTTTACAATCATTTCTACTTCTACAGTGGCATCCAGGGGAAGCTCATTGACCCCGACGGCGCTGCGGGCGTGGAATCCTTTTTCTCCTAATACGGCACCTAATAATTCAGAGGCACCGTTAATTACCTTGGGCTGCATGTTAAATCCGGGAGCACTGTTAACAAAACCAACAACTTTTACGACCTGCTCGATTTTATCCAGATCACCGATTAAGCCTTTAATAACACTGAGACAATTTAAGGCGCAAACTTTGGCTGCTTCATAACCCTGTTCCAGAGTCATTTCTGCCCCTATTTTACCCTTAAACTTTAATTCACCGTTCACTAAAGGAATTTGTCCGGAAGTATAGATATATTCCCCGGTTTTTACTGCAGGGACATAAGCAGCTACCGGTTTTGGCGCCTCAGGAATACTGAGACCCATTTCTGCTAATTTTTTTTCTACCATAGACATAAACTTTCACCTCATTATTAGTTGTTAGTTGCTAGTTGGTAGTTGGTAGTGACCGGTGACCAGTGATCGGTGACCAGAAAAATATTATTAAAAAACCGGACTCTGGACACTGGACTCTGGTCACTAATTCGGATGTCGGATATCAGAAGCGAAACTATTTGGCGGCATTTTCTTGGGCACTTTGCACTAATTTTTTGGCATAAACGCCGGTCAAGCCTAATTTCTCAACCCTGGCTTTGATGGCATTTACATCGGTTGTGTAAAGCCCTAATTGTTTCATCCGTTCGAAATAAACGGAACCGGAGAAGGTGTATTTAAACTTGAGACCTTCTTCTGTTTTCATTTGCTTGCCCACATAATCGATGGCATCACCGATAGCCAGTTCAGCGGGAAGAGTTAACAATTCCATTCCCAGGGCGGAACGTACCGCATTATGGCCTGCTAACGTACCGGTAACAATAGCTTCCGTATGTCCTACCAGAAGACCGGCTTTTTCCCCGCCGCAGAAAAGATTCTCTACACCTGCTACTTGCAAAGTGTTAGTACGCGGAGACATGGCTAGGTAGCGCATGGAGTTGCCGATACCACCAGCATAAGGATCTTCAAAACGAGCGTTTTCAAAGCCCGGAATCTGCCGCAGCATTTCTAGGGGATAATAGGGAGTCATTAACTTGGCATGGCCGGTATCCAGGAGAATAACGTTCTCGGCAAATTCCTTCAGGGCGTACTGCTGGCAGGCCTTGCTTTCCAGAGCACCTTTCTTCTGTAATTCTGCAGGAATGGGTACGATTTTTACCCCTGTGCGGTTTAATTCCTCTACAATTTCATGGGATAAGGATTCCTTATGCAGCTTGCAGGAACCGCTCATAGCCCCAAATGAACCGTCGGCTTTTTTACCGATAATCTCCTGTACCCCCGCCTTACCGGCTACACTGACCCGGGGACCAAAGGAAGGACAGCGCAGGATACACATTGCGCAGCCGTTGCCGTACTTGGTGCAGTTTCCTTGAGGCCCAGCAGTACCGGTAGCATCTATGAAAACATCACCTTCCACGAGACCTACTCCTTCGGCCATAACACCGACGATACGGTCTCCCTCTTTTTTCACATCGGTAAAGCGAGCCTGGAAATGAATTTCTACGCCTGCCTGTAAGAGTTTGGCTTTAACGGCAGGTTCGATTTTTGCTACATCATAAAGAGTAGCGTGTTTATGACCGGGAAACTCCATATTCTTATGACGGGCTGTTTCATCGACGGCATCAAAAAGTTCAGGAGCTCCCAAAGCGATGTTTTCTTCAGTTGCTGTGAAGCGGCCGTTGTTGCGCATAATGCCGCCCACAAGTCCTGTACCCAGGAGCATGTCTGTTCTTTCCAGGAGGGTTACCTGGGCCCCTGCTTTTCTTGCTGCTAAAGCTGCGGCGCTTCCAGCCCAACCTCCACCGATAACTACAACTTTTACCATAATTCTATTCCTCCTCTTTCTTAGTAATGATAATCTTTTCTTCCAAAGCCAGGCCTAATTCTACCCCAGTCTTTCTCTCAGCTGCCTTAATCACAATATTTAGATGATTAGGCATATGGGTTTCATCAAATCCCGCAATTGTCCCTAAAACACTGTTCCCTATTCTGACTTCATCCCCTGCTACCACTACCGTCCCCGAGGTAACCTCAAAGAACCCCCAGTAAGCAATACGGTTCACTTCCTGACCGGGTCCTGCCTGTTCCTCATCGGTGACGATAAGTTCATGAATTTCTCCAGTGCAGAGGGCCCGGGAAATGGGTGTTATAAGTTGAAGCTTGCGGTTTTCCATTTTACCGTCTAGCACAACCACCAGTTCCCCCTGGCAAGGTCTTTTCTTGGCATAAGGATTGCGGGAAAATAAGCCTGCTTTATATGGGTCCACCATTTTTTATCCCCTCCTCCTCATCAATGATGAGCGGTTTTGACCTTACTATTATTCGCCAAAAAAAAGCCAATTCCTTCTCGTATCTGAGAATATTTCTCAATTTTTTTTGGCGAAAATCACTTTATTAAACTAAGACCACCCGGCAACCAGTTCTTTCCACGAGGTCTTGATAGTTTCTCCCGCGCAAATCCCTTCCCCGTTCATCAAAAGCCAAACCCGGCAGTACCAGAAGATCAGGCTTCTCTTGATCCTGTACATAATCTTCTATAACCTTCAGGAAATCTTCTACCAATAAGAGCCCGGCAGATTTGATGGTCCCCCCAAAAGTCCTGTTGGGGACAGGAACAATAGTAATATTTATACCCGGCCTCATGGTTTTATGTAAAGCTTCCCGGAGCAGAGGCTCACCCCATTCTGAAGCCAGTACCAGCATATTCTCAGCCTTTTTCCCAAGATTAAAGAGCTCTGTGATTAAACTTAGAGGTAAATCATAGTCCATCACCAAACCACTTTTCTCACCTGGACATATCTCTAGTATAATTATATGCTCTGTCCCGCCGCCAGTAACCCTAATCTCATATTTCCCCGGTTCACTTAAAAGCCGAAAAGCTTCTACCCGGGAAAAAGGAGTAAGGCCATTGATACTGATAATCATTTGTCCCCGCCTTAAACCCGCCGCTTCCGCCTTACTCCCTTTAATTACTCCTGTAATTATTGGCTTTAAATCCAAAAGCCCCGGCGGCTCGATGGTTAATGGCACACTGCACTTTTCCTGGAGGTCTTTCAAGAAAACCAGAAGTTCCTTTTCCCAATCGGGGAGAGGTTGTAATTTTTCTTCGGTATAGCGGGTAAACCCGGGTAGGAAAACTCTAATCGTCTGGGCACCCTTTCCCTCAAGGAAAAACACAGTCTGGGCCAGGTCTTCCCAACCCGTTAGCCAGGGCATGGGTACGATACTGCCGTGATAGGGAATGCCCGCAGCCTGTAACCTGGCAGGAGCCTTAAGGGCCTCTTCTGCCAGGTTATCATGCATAATGATTTGACGCATGCCAGGTGAACAGGAATTGAGGGAGAGATTGATTTCCAGAGGTGCCAGGTTTTTTAACAAACTAACCTTTTTTTCGTCCAGTAACGTACCATTGGTTGTTAGCTGAATACCGGTAAGGGGAAATTTCTCCCGTAATAGCCTCAAGATATCCATCATACGGGGATGGGTAAAAGGCTCGCCTTCCATGATTCTGGTAGCGGATTCGCCGATGACAATCTTTTTCTGAGGCGATAAAAACATCACCAGGTCTTCTACGGTTTCCCAGTCCAAAGGGGGTAGAAAATAGGCTTCTATTCCTGCGGGGTTTTGCCTGTGGCTGCAGAAAAGGCAGCTCACATTGCAGCGAGAGGTGAGGGGTAGGATATTGTAATTTTGTACCGACCTGAAAAGAACCTGTTTTACAAGTCTATCTGCCATTGGCCTCTTCCTAACCGAATTTATACTGGATACCATAACCGCCCCGGGGATTGCGCCAGTCTATAATCCCTGGGGGACAGCAGTAACGGCACGTACCGCATTCCAAGCAGCCTTCGTAAGCCGTCAAAATACGGTTTTCTGTCTCATTCCAGGCATAAACTTTAGCCGGGCACATGTAGGTACAGGGTTTAAAATCACACTTGAGACACTCTCCACGGTCTACAATCCGGATATGGCTGTGTTTATCGGCCTGATAACGGTTAATAAAGAGTTTATCTTCTATTCTCATCCTAATGTCCTCCAGAATCCCAGCATATCTTTCCCTATCTGTATAGGGCTGCGCATTTCTTTAACAAGACGGTAAATTTTCCGCTGTTTTTCCTTCTTGGGAATACTGTCCACGGTCAGAAACTCTTTAGCAGCACGGCTCAGCATTTCTGGATACGTTTGGAAAAATTGAGGGTTGTGGTCGAAGAATTGATTGGCATTGCGGTATTTATGTAAATCCTTTAAGACAAAGGTATCATTCAACCGCTCATGATATTTTTTCAGAAAACCGGCGGAATAATCCCCTGTTTTATGAGCTTCGACAATCACCTCGGCGGCAACCTTCCCGGAGGTCATGGCCAGATTGGCCCCCTCCCGGTGCAGCCCGTTGACAAGCATGGCCGCATCACCCACAATGACCACACCGTCCCCATATAACCTTGGCACCGCGTGATAGCCACCTTCCGGAATGATCTTGGCTTCGTATTCCTTTAACTCGCCACCCTCTATGAGGGGCTTCACGGCGGGATGACTTTTCATATGCTCTAACAGGTCATTGGGATTTACTTTACGGTCGATCATCTGGGACATGAGGGCCCCTACACCTACGGAAAGGCTCTCCTTATTAGTATAAATAAAACCGGTACCGATCATATTCTTTGTGTTCCAGCCCACCAGCTCGATGGTAGCCCCTTGCCCAGGCTCCAGGCCAAAACGGTCTTCAATCTTTTCCTTGGGTAGAGCGATAATTTCTTTAACGGCTACAGCCAGCTGGTCCCAGGCATGGCGTTTTTTAAAGCCCAGCTTTTCCTGGGTAAGAATGGAGTTACAGCCTTCGGCAAGAACCACCACATTGGCCAGGACTTCTCCCTCGGGTCGTCCCGTTTTTACACCGATGACCCGGTTGTCTTTCATAAGTAAATCTTCAACCGTTGTCTCACAGACCAGAACAACTCCAATCTCCTCGACTTTTCTCCCCATCCAGCGGTCAAACTTGGCCCGCAGCACGGAAAAGTTGTTATAAGGTTCTTCATTGAAAGTCCGGTTGCGATAGCCCATTTTGACCACAGCATCTTCAGTGGTTATCCAGAGATTCTGTTCTACCAGGGGTCGTTCCAGAGGGGCTTCCTGCCAGAACTTAGGGAAGACAGCATTGGTGGCCTGACTGTAAAGGACTGCCCCTGAGACATTTTTGGCTCCGGGATATTCCCCTCTTTCCAGAACAATAACGTTAAGTCCTGCCTGTCCCATCACATAGGCTGCTGCCAGCCCGGCAGGACCGCCGCCTACCACGGCCACATCAAATTTTTCCGGCAAGTTGAACCCCTCCTTCCGCTGCTTTCCCTGCAATTTTTTGCCGAAATGCCTCCGTCAGCTTAGGGACGATAGTGAATAAATCACCCACAATACCGTAAGTAGCCACTTTAAAAATGGGTGCCTCCGGATCTTTATTAATGGCTACGATGACATCTGAGGTTTGCATGCCTACCAGGTGCTGGATAGCCCCGGATATACCGATGGCGAAATAGACCTTAGGACGTACGGTAGTACCCGTCTGCCCCACCTGATGGGCCACAGGCAGCCAGCCTGCCTCCACAGCGGCCCGGGAAGCGCCTAAAGTTCCCCCCAGGACATCGGCCAGCTCTTGTAGATAGGCAAAATTCTCTTTACTGCCCACCCCGCGACCGCCAGCCACGATAATATCAGCTTTATCCAGGTAAACAGCACTGCCTCCCTCACAAATCAGCTCCACAACCTTCGTCTTAACCTCATTTTCCGTCACGAGTGATTTTTCCTGAATAATTTCTCCCTTCCGTTCCGGGTCTCTTTGCGGCATAGGCATGACCCGGGGCCGCACTGTAGCCATCTGGGGCCGGTGATTCTTGCAAACGATGGTAGCCATGATATTTCCCCCAAAAGCGGGACGGGTCTGAAGCAGTAACCGGCTGTCTTTTTCTACGGACAACTGGGTGCAGTCTGCCGTTAGCCCTGTGGAAAGGAGGGTCGCTACCCTTCCGGAAAGGTCTCTGCCCAGGGTGGTAGCCCCCAGCAAAAAGATTTCCGGCTTATATTTTTCCACGAGGCTAACAATGGTGTCCGCATAGGGTTCGGAACGATACTGGGCCAGGACAGGACTTTCCACCAGATAAACTTTGTCAGCGCCGTAAAAAACCCCTTCCTGGGCTATTTTTTCAACTCCTTGTCCCAGGATAATGCCGCATAATTCCACTCCCAGAGAATCGGCTAATTCCCGGCCAGCCCCCAGGAGTTCCCAACTGACAGGCGCCCCTTCTCCCTCCTGGTGTTCAATAAAGACCCATACACCTTTATATTCCTGGGCTTCACCCGGTGCAGGCCCTTTCACCTCTTTAATCCGTTCAATGCCTCTGGCTATGGTATTTTGCGACTTTCGATCCTCCAGGGTCAAGGCCTGAGTGGGACATACAGCCACACAGGCGCCGCATTCTGTACATTTATCCGGGTCTACTTCCACGATACCGTCTACCAGAGTAAGGGCATCGTAGGGGCAGGTTTGTACACAGGCACCACAGCCTATACAATTTCCCCTTAATACTTTAACAGCCATATACTCCCTCCTACCTGTTGGGGATTATTTTTAAGGGAATTAATTTTTCTACCAGTTCGCCTACGGCATGGTCGGGATCTTCCTGTCCGCCGCCAATCATTTCTCCTCCCGGTCGGGCTGGAGGAGCAAAAATGTTGCGTACCATGGTGGGAGACCCTTTAAGACCCAAATATTTATCTTCTACCGGGATATGGTTCTTATTCCAGGTCTCCACTTCATAGCGGGCGGCCCGGATAAGATTAGGTAAACTGGCATAACGGAGTTCGTTAAGGTCCTTAACCACGGTGAGTAAAACGGGTAACGCAGTTTTTACCACCTCCCGCCCATTTTCCAGCTTGCGCTCCACCTGGATCTCATTTTTCTCCCGGTCAATCTTATCCACTTTCATCACATAGGTAAGCTGAGGAATCCCCAACCGGGCGGCAATCCCCGGGCCCACCTGGGCCGTATCCCCGTCAATAGCCTGCTTACCGCAAAGAATTATATCCACCTTTTCTTCCTCATTGAGTTTTCGAATGGCCTGGGTAAGCACATAACTGGTGGATAAAGTATCGGCGCCGGCAAAGGCTTTATCGGAAATGAGGATGGCCCTGTCCACTCCAAAAGAGACGGCTTTCCTCAATGCATCGATAGCTAAAGAAGGACCCATGGTTATGACGGTAACTTTTCCCCCGTACTGGTCTTTAAACTTCAGAGCTTCTTCTATGGCATGTATATCATAAGGATTGATAATGGCCGGAACCCCTTCACGAATTAACGTGTTGGTTTTCGGGTCAATTTTTACTTCCGTAGCATCAGGCACCTGTTTCATGCAAACAACATAATGCATTTTTTTACCTCCTTCCTGTTAGTATCATAGTTTAGCATATTGTTGATTTTTATGTAAGATTTGTCTAAGAAAGTTCTACCGGAAACTGGCTCTGCATATACTTTAATGGGAATAGTCCTGGAAGAACATATGCTCTATATATCCACAGTTTCCACAGACTTATCCACAGAAAAAACCCTTAAAGAATATGTCCCTAGTCATTATTCTCCACATTATCCACAGGTAATGTGGTTTTTGTGCTGCTTTTTTATCCACACGAAAATCCTTGATATTTCAGTTATGCACAAAGTTATCCACTTTATCCACAATTTATCCATTCACATGGGACTAAAGGCGCATCTCTTCTGTGACAAAAAAACCAACCAATCCTAATCATAGGAGAGGTTGGTTTTTTTGTCTCTGTCTCTAGATGACCAGACTTTACTCTTCTTCTCCGGAAGACTCTGTCTTGTCTAAAAGGACTTTTTCGATCCGGTGTCCATCCATCTGCTGTACTGTCAGTTTTACACCGTCTAATTGAACGCTATCACCTGTCAAGGGCACCCGGCCCAATTCGGTAAAAATTAAACCTCCTACGGTGTCAGCCTCTTCGCAAATGAGATTCAAGCCCAATTTTTCGTTTAATTCGTCTATACGCAAACTTGCGTTTACCAGGAATGTCTCTCCGTCAATCTGCTGCAGGTCAGGTTCTTCGCTGTCATGCTCATCCTGGATATCCCCCATAATTTCCTCAATAAGGTCTTCCAGGGAAACAAGCCCCGCCGTACTGCCATACTCATCTAAGACAATGGCCATATGAATTTTTTCTTTTTTCATGGTTTTAAACAGTTCATTAACCTTTTTTGTTTCCGGCACAAAAAGCGTAGAACGCAGATAGTCACAGACATTAAAATCCTTTTGTGCCTGAAGGGCAAGAAAAATCAGGTCTTTAATGTGTACTACGCCCAGGATATTATCTACAGAATTTTCGTAAACAGGAATCCGCGAAAACTGTTCTTCCTGAAAAATTTTAATTAGCTCCTCAAAAGATATGTTTTTCTCCACCGCCACAATGTCCGGCCGCGGCACCATCACATCCCGTACTACCGTATCGGTAAATTCAAAGACTCCATGAATCATGGTCTTTTCTTCCTGGTGAATGATCCCGTCCTCCTGGCCCGCCGCCACCAGGCTGATGATCTCCTCTTCTGTAATACCGTTGCTCTGCTGGGAATCTTTAACCCCGAGAACACCGGTAATCAGATCAGTAAAGAACGTGAGCATTTTTACCACCGGATAGAGGATGATCATAAAGAATCTAACAAAAGGAAACAGGGTAAAGGATACGCGTTCCGCATATTGGACAGCTATGGTTTTGGGGGTTATCTCACCAAACACCAGGATAACCACCGTGAGAATCAAAGAGGAATAAAGAACACCCATTTTCGGTCCCCAAAGCTGGATGGCCAAAGCAGCACCAAGAACCGATGCTGTAATATTAACAATATTGTTGCCAACCAGAATTGTTCCTAAAAGCCGGGCAGGATCTTCTAAGAGTTTATTTACACCAACGGCTTGGGGATGCAGTTCGGAAACCAGATGACGTAAGCGGTACTTGTTAAATGAAGTAAGGGCCGTTTCCACCGCCGAGAAAAGGGCCGACAGGAAAACCAGGACTACCAGTATAATTAGCTGATAGCTACTATCAGGGTCCAAGCTAAGACCAACTCCTCATTATATATTGGCTGTTATTCAACCTGTATCTAATATTTGATTATACTAGATTACCCATAATTTATGAATTACACTTTTCCTCCAGCTCAAGTATCTTCCTAAAGAAAAAGATAGTATGAGGAGGGTAAATAACAATTATGGCCTTATTTGTCCCAATATGGGGAAAATAAGGCCGAAACAGCATGGTTTTTAGTACAGTTTTAAGTTAGGCACAGCATTAAGATACCAGTCCGCCCGTTCCCCCATTTTATAACGGTAATAGCCGGCACAGGCAATCATGGCCGCATTATCCGTACAGTAATGGAGAGGGGGATAAAGAAGCTGCAAGTTTTCCTCATGACAGCGCTTAAGCAAATATTTTCGTAAGGCGCTGTTGGCCGCTACTCCTCCCGCCAGTAAAACCGTCTTCACGTTTTGCGCTTTGGCGGCTCTAACAGTCTTTTCCACCAAAACTTCTACCACACTGGCCTGGAAACTGGCAGCCAAATCCGCCTTATTCACTTCCTCGCCTTTTTGGGCGGCACGGTTTAAATAATTTAATACAGCGGATTTTAAACCACTGAAACTAAAGTCATAATTGTCGTCCCCCAGCCAGGCCCGGGGCAAAGCAATAGCCTTCTCGTCTCCTTCCCTGGCCAAGGAATCCAGCAGGGGGCCGCCCGGATAGCCTAAACCCATAGCCCGGGCTACTTTGTCATAAGCTTCCCCTGCAGCATCATCCAGGGTCTGTCCCAATAAACGATAGCGACCATGCCCTTGCATCTCCACCAGGGCTGTATGTCCGCCGGAAACTACCAAACAGACCACAGGAAAAAGGATAGAATCATTGCCTAACCAGTTGGCGTAGATATGTCCTTCAATATGATTAACACCGACTAAAGGGAGTTTTAAGGCGTAGGCCAGGGCTTTGGCCGTACTCACACCCACCAGAAGCGCACCTACCAGCCCAGGCCCGTAGGTAACGGCAATGGCTGTAAGGTCGTCAAAAGTTATGCCAGCTTCATGCAAAGCCAAATCGACAACCAGATTAACCTGTTCCAGGTGATGACGGGAGGCAATCTCCGGCACAACCCCGCCGTATTTTTGGTGAATCTTGATCTGGGAGGCTACCACATTGGCCAATATGTCCTGTCCGTCAGCCAGAACAGCTGCTGCCGTTTCGTCGCAGCTGGTCTCAATAGCCAGGATGATTTCTCGTTTCTGCATGTTATCATTCCTTAGTCAGTTATTAGTTATTAGTTACTAGTTACTAGTAACTAATTTTGAAAAAATCTATCGCGCTAACTAGTAAAAACCACAATAATAAATAAATTATGATCTACTCCAAATAGGAACTAACAGTAAACACTAGTAACTAGTAACTAGCAACTATTTTGTGATGTCCTTCCACATAATAATGGCATCTTCATTCGTGTCTGTATAATATCCCGGGCGAATACCGGCAGCAACGAAGCCCATCCTGTGGTAGAGATGCTTGGCCGGTTCATTAGAAACCCGCACCTCTAAAGTCATGCGGGCAACCTTTTTTTCCAGGGCCAAGCGAATCATCCCATTAATCAGAAACTCCCCCAGGGCCTGTCCGCGTAAAGCCGGAGCAATGGCAATATTCGTAATATGGGCTTCATCAATAATAATCCACATACCTCCATAGCCCAGCACAGTGGAGGGATCTTCTTCAGTCGCTACTACTAAGTAATGAGCGAACTGATTATCTGCCAGTTCGCATGTAAAAGCGTAAGGCGACCAGGGAGTGGGAAAGGATTTTTTTTCAATGGCAATAACCTGGGTTATATCATCTAAGGTCATGGGTCGCAGAATATATTTCATGCTGTCACCTCTAACTGCACGACTGACCCAGCAATCTCGCTTCCGCTTCCGCCGGGCGTATATAAACCGGTTTAAGACTATATAAATCGGCGGTCTCCCCAGCCAGCATTTTCTTCCTGCCTAACCAGGCCACCTGAGAAGCACGGATCTGCCAGTGGATAGGTGGAGGTATCAAAGCCTGGCTACCCATTATTTCCTGCCAAAGTCCCAGGTATACGGGAACACCATCGCCTAGCAAAATCACCGGTTCCCGAAAGGCGAGAAGTTCTCGGGCCCATGTTTCCGGGGCAATAGCCCGGGGGGAAACCAGTTCCTCTTCCCCCTTCCCCGTAAAACGAAATAAAGCTGTATAAACCTCGTGCTTCCTGGCATTCATGACGGGAGCCACCAGGACCGGTTGTGTCTCCATATTGCCTGCCAGGATACGTAAGGTAGAAATACTCACCAGGGGGACTTTACGTCCCTGGGCTAATCCCTTCGCCGTAGCCATACCTATCCGGAGCCCGGTAAAAGAACCTGGACCCCCTCCCACAGCAATCCCCTCTATTTGCTCCATATCAATTCTGACCTGCTTTAAGAGGTCATCGATGAGGGGCAGTAACTGTTCCGAATGGGTTAACCCAATATTTAAGACGATTTCCCCCATAATTCCCTGCTCCGAAACCAGGGCCACAGAAGCAACCGGTGTGGAACTCTCAATTCCTAGCACAAGCATATTCTGTCATCTCCTCCACCAGTTTTTCTATAGAAGGCCCGTGGGGTTCCAGCCTGATCTGCCTGCCCTCTCCCTTATCTGGCTGGTAAATACGCCGGATAGAGATAAGAAGATACTCCCGGGGCAAATATGACCTGATAAGATCACTCCACTCCACTGCAGTTACCCCAGGTCCGTAAAAGAACTCTTCATAACCGAGTTCCTCCAGGGATTCAGGACTGGGTAAACGATATACATCAAAATGCGTAAGAGGAATCTTCCCGTCATACTGGTGAATCAGTGTAAAAGTCGGGCTAGTCACGGGTTCCTCCACACCCAGGCCCTGGGCTAATCCTTTGACGAAAAGAGTTTTCCCCGCTCCCAGTTCACCCTCTAAAGCAATGACTTCTCCACCTTTAAGTTTACTTCCTAATATACAGGCTATGGCCAATGTTTCCTCTGGCGAAAAAGTATCAAATTCCAGCAAATTCAACACTCCAAACAGCAAATTACTTTTCCCGATTTCCGTTTACCGACCTCTGAAGTCCTGACATGAATTACTATTAACTAGCAACTAGTAACTGGCAACTAATAACTATTATAACCTAACTGCGGTAGTAATAGGAAAGTGGGAGAAAAGAAAAAACTCCCGAAGGAGTTTCTATACACACTAAAAAGTTCTTTACAATCCACTAATGCCTGATATGTTACTAGGTTCATTATTGAGCAGGCTGCCCAGATACTCTTTTAATTTTATCACATCGAAAGGTTTCAGGATATAGCCTGTACACCCGTATTTGATCAAATTTTTCACGGTATTTGCCTCACCATAGGCAGTCATAATCACTATCTTCACATTTTGGTCAAAAGAACGTATTCTTTTCAGGGCCTCAATGCCATCCATCACAGGCATCTTGATATCCATCAGCACTAATT
>JAIHAN010000073.1 GCA_020054815.1 Peptococcaceae bacterium
GGTAGTCATTGACAACCCGCAAAAAATAGCGGCCCTGGTAGAAGAAATCAAACCCATTCCTGACGAGTTTTATCCTCCAGAAATTGAAGGCGCCGAAAAAGAGATTAACCATTTAACCATGACCAGGGCCTATGAACTCTATGGCAATCCTTTACCGGAAACGGTAAAAAAGCGGGTGGAAAAAGAACTGAATTCCATCATTGGCAACGGATTTGCTGTCCTTTACTTAATAGCCCACAAGCTGGTGAAAAAATCTAATGAGGACGGTTACCTAGTTGGGTCCCGGGGGTCCGTAGGATCATCGCTGGTAGCTACTTTTTGCGGCATCACAGAGGTAAATCCTTTACCTCCCCATTATCGCTGTGGTAAGTGTCATTACAGCGAGTTCATTCAAGACGGTTCTGTTGGTTCGGGGGCGGATTTACCCGATAAAAATTGTCCCCGCTGCCAGACAAAATTAACTAAGGACGGTCATGATATTCCCTTTGAAGTGTTTTTGGGCTTTAAAGGTGATAAGGTACCCGATATCGATTTAAATTTTTCCGGAGAATACCAGCCCCGTGCCCATAAATATACGGAAGAACTCTTTGGTAAGGACAATGTCTTCCGGGCAGGTACCATTGCCACAATCGCCAATAAAACAGCATTTGGCTTTGTCAAGAACTATTTTCAAGAGAAAAATATTAATGTGCGTAATGCAGAAATAGCCCGCCTTGTGGAAGGATGCACGGGTGTGAAGAGGACAACGGGGCAGCACCCCGGCGGAGTTATGGTCTTACCCAAAGGGTTGGATATACACCGCTTTACTCCTTTGCAGCGACCCGCCGATGATGTCCGTTCCGATACCATCACCACACACTTCGATTACCACTCCATTTCCAGCCGCCTGGTGAAATTGGATATCCTGGGCCATGACGACCCCACAGTCATTAAGATGCTGGAGGACCTGACGGGAATAGATTGTAAAACCATTCCCCTGGACGAGCCTAAAGTCCTCTCCCTATTCCGTAGCACGGAAGCCTTAGGAGTAGATCCCAAGGAATTAGGGTCTAATGTAGGCACACTGGGCATACCTGAATTCGGCACCAAGTTTGTGCGCCAAATGCTGGAAGATACCAATCCCCAGACTTTCTCCGACCTGGTACGGATCAGTGGTTTTTCCCATGGGACCGATGTGTGGTTAAATAACGCCCAGGACCTCATCAAGTCCGGAATTGCCAAGGTATCGGAAGTTATCTCCGCCCGGGACGATATCATGACTTACCTCATCTATAAAGGCGTAGAACCCAGTAAAGCCTTTAAAATCATGGAAGGTGTACGGAAAGGAAAAGGTGTTAAACCGGAAGATGTAGAGGTCATGAAGAGCCAGCAGGTACCGGATTGGTATATCGAGTCCTGCCAGAAAATCAAATACATGTTTCCCAAGGCCCACGCTGTGGCTTATGTGATGATGGCTTTTCGCATAGCATATTTTAAAGTCTATTATCCTGCTGCTTTTTATGCCAGCTTCTTCTCCATCCGGGCCGATGAATTTGACGCTGATATTATTGTGGGAGGAATACCCACGATTAAGAGGGTGATGGAGGAAATTACGAAGAAAGGGAATGAGGCCAGTGCGAAAGAAGCTAAATTGTATAATATTTTAGAATTAGCACTGGAAATGTATCTTCGGGGTATCACCATTAAAAAAGTCGATTTGCGTTGCTCTGACAGCACACGCTTTCTCATAGTAGACGATGGCAAAGCCCTTTTACCCCCTTTAGTATCCCTGCAGGGAGTGGGGGAAGCAGCGGCCTTGAGTATTGCCAAGGCCAGGGAGGAGAAAGCATTTACTTCCAGGGAAGACCTGCGCATCAGAGGCAAAGTCAGTAAAACGGTCATCGAAGTTCTGGAGAACCACGGAAGCCTGGATGATTTACCCGAAAATGACCAGATCTCCCTTTTCTGAGTAAAAACTTGTCAATGGCTGGTTGATGTGATATACTTTGTGTGGATTGAGACTTGTGACATTTTATCGTCTGATGACGAAAGAGTGGGTGGCCCCCACTCTTTCGTATTATTTCCTAAATTGAAAAGTCGAGTTCAGTATATACACTACAAATATTACCAAAAATAATGTGTACAATCTGAAGGAGGGAAGCTATATGCAGGGCAAGAAAACGCAGGATGTGGTGTATGAATTGGTTAAACCTGTCATCGAAGATAAAGGTATGGAACTTGTGGATGTAGAATTTGTCAAAGAAGGACCCAACTGGTATTTACGGATTTATATAGATAAGGAAAATGGTATTGATCTTGATGATTGCCAGGAAATCAGCGGGATAATTTCCGATTTGCTGGATGAGGCTGACCCCATACCCCAGTCTTATTTCCTCGAGGTTTCCTCTCCAGGTATTGAACGTCCCTTAAAAAAAGAAAAAGATTTTATTAAGTACAAAAATCATGCGGTAAATGTCAGTACCTTTGTACCTATTGAAGGGAAAAAAGTACTACAGGGTAAACTGGGTAACGTCACCTCAGAAGTTCTGGCGGTGATACTGCCCAATGGACAGGAAATACAAGTTCCACGTGATAAAATATCCCAGGTCCGTCTGGCCTGGGAAGATTAAGGAGGGGGAGAAACAAAACATGAATTTGGAACTCATTGAAGCCCTAAATGATTTGGAAAAAGAAAGAGGAATTAATACTGATGTCTTAATTGAAGCAATCCAACAGGCTCTGATCTCTGCCTACAAAAAGAATTTTGGTTCCTTACAGAACGTCAGGGTTCATTTTGACCGTGTCAGTGGCGATATTAAAGTTTTTGCCCGCAAAACTATTGTAGAAGAAGTGAAAGACCCGCGCTCGGAAATTTCCCTGGCGGAAGCCCGCAGGCTGGATCCCCGCTATGAGCTGGATGATGTGGTAGAAACAGAAGTCACGCCCAAAGACTTTGGGCGTATCGCCGCCCAAACAGCCAAACAGGTAGTGGTACAGCGGATCAGAGAAGCTGAGCGGGATCTGATTTTTGATGAATTTTCTAATCGTGAAGGTGACATTGTTACCGGGACAGTACAGAGACTGGAAAACAAAAATGTCTACATTGATTTAGGTAAAACGGAAGCAGTCCTCAGCCAAAATGAACAGATGCCTGGAGAGCACTACAACATAGGTGACAGGCTTAAGAATTATATCATTGAAGTGAAAAAGACCACGAAGGGTCCACAAATCATGGTGTCCAGAACTCATCCCGGCCTCTTGAAGCGTCTCTTTGAACTGGAGGTACCGGAAATTCATGACGGTACTGTGGAGATAAAATCGGTAGCCCGGGAAGCGGGATCACGCTCTAAAATAGCCGTATATTCAAGAAATGAAAATGTTGACCCTGTGGGAGCCTGTGTAGGGCCTAAGGGATTAAGGGTCCAGGCCATCGTGAATGAGTTAAAAGGGGAAAAAATCGACATCGTCAAGTGGAATTCCGATGTTACCAAATTTATTGCCAGCTCCCTTAGCCCTGCTAAAGTCTTAACTGTCGAGATTAATCCGGAAGAAAAAGTTGCCCAGGTCGTCGTACCCGATTACCAGCTGTCCCTGGCCATTGGGAAAGAAGGACAGAACGCCAGGCTGGCGGCAAAACTCACTGGCTGGAAGATCGATATCAAGAGCGAGTCACAAGCGCAAGCATGCAAATCCTAGAGAATAAGGTGAAGTATATGCGGACCAAAAAAGTTCCCCTCAGAATGTGTGTGGGTTGTCAGGAGATGAAACCCAAGAAAGAACTTATTCGCATAGTGAGAACACCTGAATCCGAAATTATCTTAGATTCCACCGGAAAAAAATCGGGCCGGGGTGCTTATCTCTGTCCCCAAAAAGAGTGTCTGGAAAAGGCCCTTAAGGCCAAAAGGTTAGAAAAGAACCTGGAACTGCCAATTTCCGAAGATATCATCAACCGTCTTAAAGTAGGATTAGGATATGACGATACTCGCTAGTATTCAAACGCTCCTTGGTTTTGCAAAAAAAGCAGGCAAACTGGTATCGGGTGAATCAGCCGTGGAAGCTATGCTTAAGCGGGGGATAGTAACCCTGGTGATCCTGGCGGAGGATTTGCCGGAAAAGCGTAAAAGCTACTGGTTACGCCGGTGTGATCATCTCAATGTCGACTCATTAACCCTTGGTACAAAAGATGAATTGGGAAGGGCCCTGGGACTTTCCCCTCGCAGTATCCTTGCTGTTACCGATACCCAGATGGCTCAGGCCATTAAACTAAAGGGCAAACAAATAACTTAAATTTTCCCGATTTTTATGGGGGTGATTAGATGGCTACCATACGCGTACATGAATTGGCCAAAGATATGAATTTATCAAGTAAAGACCTGCTTGATAAATTGCAGGAATTGGGTTTAAATATGAAAAATCACATGAGTACGATTCCCAGTGCGGAAGTAAACAGGATAAAGTCTATGGTCTTAAATCTTGAGAAAAATCGTAATAATACAGGTTCTCCAGTTCAACCGGCAAAAACTAAAGGTCCGGAACAAAGACCGGCTCTTCCGGCAGAAGGACAAAAAACAAAAGAGCCTGAACGCGGTACCGGGCCGGTAAAACCTAACCCATTCCAACAGCAGACTAAAAAAGATAATAAGCCTAATCAGTTTAAGAACAACCAAAAGCAAGGGCAGGACAAGTCTTTTAATCAACAGAACAGACCGCAAAAGAATAACCAGGGTCAAGGCCACCAGGGGCAATTCACCCCAAACAATAAAGCCCAACAAAAACCCGGCGGGGCTCACCAGGGAAACAAGAAGGGTCCTAACACACAAACCTTGAGATATAACGAGCCGGTCCTAACGGAAAATGTTTTTGATGAGGAAGATACTCTTTTAAACAAAGTAGAACGTGCGGTAGGTGAGAAAGCCTATGAACGGGGCGGCAAAACGAAAGCACCTGCACGGAAGGTCTCCAAGTTCGACGATAAGAAGACCGATCATAAAAAAGGCCCCAAAACCTTTGGCAAAGACAGAAATCGCTTTAGACAAAATGTGAAAGAACCTGCTCCTGTGGTGGTTAAACATATTACCCTGGACGGTCCTATCACCGTACAGGAATTTGCCCACCTGCTCAATAAAAAAGCGGCAGATGTGATCAAGAAACTCTTAAACTTAGGGGTCCTGGCCACCATTAACCAGGAGCTTGATGTGGAGACTTTGATACTACTGGGTGCAGAATTTGGTACAACCGTGGAAGTTAAGGCTTCCAAAGAAGAAATCCTCTTTGCCGAGGAACCGGATAAACCGGAGGAACTGGAAGAAAGACCGCCGGTAGTAACGATCATGGGACACGTTGACCATGGTAAAACCTCACTCTTGGATGTCATCAGACACACCAATGTAACCGCCTCCGAGGCAGGCGGCATCACGCAGCATATTGGTGCTTACCAGGTAGAAATCAATGGACGTAAAATCACCTTCCTTGATACTCCCGGTCATGAAGCTTTTACAGCCATGCGGGCCAGAGGCGCCCAGGTAACAGATATTGCGGTGTTAGTCGTTGCCGCCGATGACGGCGTTATGCCCCAGACCGTTGAGGCCATCAACCACGCCCAGGCAGCCAATGTTCCCATTATTGTCGCCATTAACAAAATAGATAAAGAAGACGCCAATCCGGAACGTGTCAAACAGGAACTGACAGAATATGGGCTTGTTCCAGAAGAATGGGGCGGGGAAACTATTTGCGTGAATGTTTCCGCCCATACCAAAGTAGGTTTGGAAAACCTGTTGGAAATGATTCTTCTGGTGGCAGAGGTAAGAGAACTAAAGGCCAATCCCAACAGGAAAGCGAAAGGCACTGTGGTGGAAGCCAAACTGGATAAAGGACGGGGGCCTGTGGCTACTGTCCTGGTACAAAACGGCACTTTGGAGGTAGGGGACTTTATCATAGCGGGAACTACCCAAGGCCGTATCAGGGCCATGCAGGATGATAAAGGCCGTCGTTTAAAGAAAGCTCCTCCTTCCACACCCGTAGAAATCATTGGCCTTTCCGAAGTACCCCAGGCGGGAGATATCTTTTTGGCTGTAGATGATGAAAGACTGGCGAAACAAATTACCAGTGAGCGTTCTGCCTTGAAACGGGAGGAGGCTATCCAGTCCCGGGGCCGTGTTTCTCTGGATGATTTATTTGCCCGCATTCAGCAGGGCGAAGTAAGAGAGCTCAATATTATTATTAAAGCTGATGTGCAAGGGTCCATTGAAGCCATTAAGCAATCCCTGGAGAAACTGAGCAATAACGAAGTGAGAGTCAATATTATTCACCAGGGCGTAGGCGGTATCACAGAAACTGATGTCATGCTGGCATCTGCTTCCAACGCCATTATTATCGGCTTTAATGTGCGGCCAGATGCCAATGCCCGTAAGACTGCGGAAAGTCAGCAAATTGACATCAGACTCTATCGTGTCATTTATAATGCTATTGAAGACGTTAAAGCAGCTATGAGCGGCCTTTTGAAACCGGAAATACGTGAAGTTGTGCTGGGCAGGGCTGAAGTGAGAGCAACCTTCCGTGTGCCTAAGGTTGGTGTGATTGCCGGTTGTTATGTTACCGAGGGCAAAATTGCGCGCAATGCCCAGGTCCGTGTGATTAGAAACGGTATCGTTGTCCATGAAGGAGAGATTGACTCCCTCAAGAGATTCAAAGATGATGCCAAAGAAGTGAATGCCGGTTATGAATGTGGCATAGGACTAGCCAGATTTAACGATATTCATGAAGGTGACCAGTTAGAAGCCTTCACCTTTGAAGAAATCAAGAGGGAACTCTCTTAGGAGGTAGAGATCTATGGCTAAACATCGAATCAGCCGCATTGCCGAAGAAATTAAGAGAGAAGTAGCGCAGATGATCCGGGATGAGATTAAGGACCCGCGCATTACAGGCTTAATCAGCGTGACACAGGTGGAAGTAACCAATGACCTGAGCATTGCTAAAATTTATATCAGTCTCTTAGGGGACGAGGAAAAACGTAAAAGTTGTCTCCAGGGCCTGGAAAAAGCCTGCGGTTATATTCGTACCGAATTAGCCAAAAGGTTAAAACTGCGTTATACCCCGGAACTGGTCTTTAAAATGGACGAATCTATCGAGTACGGTGCGAAAATCTCTAAAATTTTAGCAGAGGTCAATAAAACCGGAGGAGATTTAAACTCCGATGTCTGAATGGAAGACTTTTTACGCCCACATTAGAGATAAAAAGAAAATATATGTATTGATTCATGAAAAACCTGACGGTGATTGTTTAGGTACAGCTTTAGGTCTCTCCCTCTTTTTAAAGGGATTAGGTTACGAGGCAGCCATATTACACCCAGCGCCGATTCCCTCAGTATATACTTTTTTGCCGGGGCAGCAGCATCTAAAATTATGGAAGGATGTTTTGCCCGCCCATGCCCTTTATGTGTGTGTGGATTGTGCCGATTGGGAAAGAACCGGCTATCCAATGCCGGAGAATCCTTATGTTATCAATATTGATCACCATGTCAGCAACGTATACTACGGTAACCTAAACCTGGTAGAAACCAGTGCCGCTGCCACAGGAGAGATTGTCTATAAAATGCTGAAAAGTTCCGGGATCGTCATAGACCCTGAAGTGGCTACCTGTCTCTACGTTGCCTTAATTACAGATACTGGTTCTTTCAGTTACAGCAATACGACAGCCGAGAGTTTAAAGATAGGCAGTGAACTGGTAATGATGGGTGCAAATATCGATACGATCCGGCAAAACCTTTATGAGAAAAGGCCCTTCGCTGAATTGCTTATCGTCAAATTATCCCTTAACAATCTCTTTTTAGCGGCAAATGGCAAAATCATCGCCGCCGCCATAAGTTACGAAGAAATGAGGGCCTACGATTTACTGGATGCCGATACAGATGGTTTAATCAGTATGCTGAGGGCCGTTGAGGGTGTGGAAGTTGCCCTGCTCTTGAAAGAATTTACACCTGGGCAGATCAAGGTCAGTTTGCGTTCCAAACTTACCTGCGATGTAAATCTGCTGGCACAGAAGTTTGGCGGTGGAGGTCACCCGCGGGCCGCCGGTTTTGTCACCAGTGGTAAAATAAATGAAGTTAGAGATGCTGTAATCAAATTGATAGAAAACACGTTTTAAGGGGTTTCATTTTATGGATGGGCTGATTAACGTATTAAAACCCCCGGGGATGACATCCCACGATGTTGTTTCATTCTTGAGGCGGGAATTCCAGCAAAAAAAAATAGGGCATGCCGGTACCCTTGACCCCCAGGCTGCAGGTGTACTACCTGTTTGCCTGGGACAGGCCACCCGGCTTGTGGAATATCTGAGCCATGACCACAAAGAATATCTTTGTGAGTTAACGCTGGGGATTACAACGACTACCCAGGACGCCTGGGGGGAAGTAATAGAGCAATGTGAAGCAAGTGAAATAATGCTTGCTAAGATTAAAGAAGTGCTCAGCTCTTTTGAGGGTGAAGTATGGCAAATTCCCCCTATGTATTCAGCCATTAAACTGGATGGTGTCCCTTTATATAAGCTGGCGCGCAAGGGGGAAGAAATAGAAAGGGAACCCAGGCAAGTATATATTGAAAAAATCACGCTGTTAGATTACCGGCATCCCAAATTATTACTGCTCGTCAATTGTTCCAAGGGAACTTACATCAGGACATTATGTCACGATATTGGCAGCGCTTTAGGTGCAGGTGGCATCATGTCATTTTTACTTCGCACCAGAGTAGGCAATTTTACCCTGGAAGACAGCTTTACCCTTGAAGAAATACAGGAGTTTAAAAAAGGTGCCCTTCTCCCGTTAACTTATGGTATTGCCGGTTTACCCAAAATATATTTACCGGACGACCACATTACCCGGCTCAAAAACGGTCAAACCATCCCTTATATCCGGGAACTGCCCGCCCATGAGTCAGCAGCTGTGCTGGATGAGCAGCGAAATTTCCATGTTATTGTTTCTATTGATAATGGAATGAATGGTACTTGTCTATTAAAGCCTAAAAAAGTATTTCATTTGGAGTAGGTTATGAGGTTGATAAAAAGTGTAGAAGAGGCCCTTCTTTATTCCCAGGAAACGGTAATGGCCCTGGGGAATTTTGACGGTGTCCATAAAGGGCACCAGACCTTAATTAAACACTGTATAAGAGAAGGCAAGAAAGGGATAGGAGTTCCCTCTGTATTAATACTGGACCCTCATCCTTCCCTTGTCTTTAACAAAAGCAACTTTAAACTTATCAATACGACTGAACAGAAAATAAAGCTGATGGAACAGTTAGGCATTGAAAATATTTTTTTGCTTCCTTTTGATGATAAATTAGCCAATGTTACGGCGGAAGAGTTTGGGCTCCATTATTTAAAAGGAATTTTTAAAACCAAAAAAGTGATTGTCGGTTTTAATTACTCCTTTGGACGGAAGGGTTTAGGCACACCGGGGTTACTTAAGGATCTGGGGGCCGCAATGGGTTTTGCTGTAGAGATAGTCCAACCTGTAATGTGTGAAGGAGAAATCGTCAGCTCTACTTTAATAAGAGAAAAGCTGCAAAAAGGGGATATAAGAGGGGCCCAAAAATTATTAGGTTATTGGCCTGTCCTGGGTGGCAGGGTTATCCCGGGAGAACAAAGGGGTCGCGTCTTAGGCTTTCCTACTGCCAATATTAACGTGCCTGATTATATCCTTTTACCTGCCCTGGGCGTCTATGCTGCCCTGGCCAACCATAAAAATACCTTAATCCCGGCAATAGTGAATATCGGAAATAAACCTACTTTTAGGAGCAGTAAAATATCTATAGAAGCCCATTTGCTAGATTATGAACAAAATCTTTATGACGAGTATTTAGAAATAAGTCTTTTAAAACACATACGTCCAGAACAAAAATTCGACCAGATCAGCCAGCTGCAGCACCAAGTAGCTTGCGACATCAAAGCCGCACGGTTGCTATTTCAAGAATTTAAGAATGATTTTGCTCATATTTCCCTTAGTCCCAAATAAAATTGTAGTACACGAGAGCGGAGGAGGGGTAATATGGTGCATGTACATGAAACCCACTATAAATCCCAATCTACTACCCAATTAGTGGTAGATATTATATTCAATCAAGAGTTCAATACCTTATGTAATGAATTAGCACACATCTATAAAAAGGCCAGCATAGATAAGCCGGAACAGGAAGCTTTTCAAGATGCATTTTACAGTATTCTTACCCAAAGGGATGCACAAGTAAAAGCCTTATCGCTATAAGGCAGGGCTGGTCTTATGAGAGTAATTATTACAGATCATGCCAAAAAACGTTTAAAAGACTACCGCCAGGACAGAATTACGGTTTCAGACATCATTCATGCCGTAAATCAAATCCCCGGCCACGTCCCCACGGCTACACGGTTTCGGGGTTTTATCAGTAAGTCGGGACGTGTGTTTGATGTTGTGGCCAAAGATATTCCCAATGGCAGGCTGGTCATCACCATCATCGGTAAATAGGTGAATAGACTTGCAAATATCATAAGATTAGCTTATAATACATCTGGTAACGATACCGTACACTAGGTTAAGCGCCTCACCAACGTTTGACTTGGGTACGGCGAATAGACAAGGAGGTGAGCCCTATGGCCATGGAGCAAACAAGAAAAAACGAAATTATCAGCAAGTATCGTGTTCATGAAAATGACACCGGTTCCCCCGAGGTACAAATTGCACTTCTCACAGAAAGAATCAACTATTTAACAGAGCACTTGCAGAAGCACAAAAAGGACCACCATTCCCGTCGTGGCCTGCTTAAAATGGTTGGACAGCGCAGAGGTTTACTTAATTACCTCAAGGAAAAAGATCTGGACAGATACAGGAGCATCATTGAAAGTCTTGGCATCAGAAGGTAGGGCGGAATTATCCGCCCTTTCTTTTATTCAATTTACGCTGGTATTTTTTACCCTGGCGGAAGGAAATAATATACACAGTGTAGAATAGTCACTATTTGGTAAGAAAAAGGAAGATATAAATGATAGGGAGGTTTTTTGACACAGATGGACTATCAAAACAAAATACTTGTAAAGGAATTGGAGATAGGCGGACGGGTACTGCAATTGGAAGCAGGCCGGCTGGCCAAGCAGGCAGGCGGCGCAGTGCTTGTTAAATATGGCGATACATGTGTCCTGGCAACAGCGACCTCATCCGCCGAACCCCGCGAAGGGATTGATTTTTTCCCTTTGACGGTGGATTATGAAGAAAGGCTCTATTCAGTAGGTAAAATTCCCGGTGGTTTTATCAAAAGGGAAGGAAGACCCAGTGAGAAAGCCATCCTCTCCAGCCGTCTCATCGACAGGCCCATTAGACCCTTATTCCCCAAGGGGTATCGAAATGATGTCCATATTGTAGCCACGGTGATGTCTGTGGATCAGGATAATTCCCCTGATGTGGCCGCAATGGTTGGCGCCTCCGCAGCATTACATATTTCCGAAATTCCTTTTCTGGGACCCATTGGTGCCGTGGCAGTAGGTTATGTGGATGGAGAATTCATTATTAATCCCACGATTGTGCAAAACGAGAGAAGCAGTCTTTATCTTGTGGTGGCTGGAACCAAAGATGCTGTCATGATGGTGGAAGCGGGAGCGAACGAAGTCCCGGAAGAGACCTGTTTAGAAGCCATTATGTTCGGCCATGAAAAGATTAAAGAAATAGTAGCCTTTATAGAGGACTTTAGAAAAGAAGCATTAGCCCTTGGAATTGCCAAGGAAAAGAAAGAGCCTAATATTTATATTATTGATGCAGAATTAGAGCAGGCCGTGCGGGACTATGCGACCAAACCCCTGCAAGAAGCTGTTGTACTTAAGGACAAGCTGGAACGTGAAGAAGCTATTGCCAAAGTCAAGGATGAAGCCCTGACTAAATTTATGGAATTTTATCCTGAGCAGGTAAAAGACATCAAAACCGTGCTGGACAGCATTGTCAAGGAATATGTGCGTAAACTGATCACTGTTGACAAGATTAGGCCCGATGGCCGGGCTACCGATGAGATCCGTCCCATTACCTGTGAAGTCGGCGTATTGCCACGCACTCATGGGAGTGGTCTTTTTACACGTGGACAGACTCAGGTACTGACCATTACCACACTGGGGGCTATCGGCGAAGAGCAGATTCTGGACGGGCTCGGTGTGGAAGAATCAAAACGGTATATGCACCATTATAATTTCCCACCCTACAGCGTGGGTGAAGCCAGGCCCATGCGCGGTCCCGGGAGAAGGGAAATCGGGCACGGGGCCTTAGCCGAGAGAGCATTGGAACCCATGATTCCTTCCGAAGAGGAATTCCCTTACACCATCCGGTTAGTGTCGGAAGTGCTGGAATCTAACGGTTCTACTTCCATGGGCAGCGTATGCGGCAGTACTCTTTCTCTCATGGATGCCGGGGTTCCTATTAAAGCCCCTGTGTCCGGTGTGGCCATGGGTTTAATCAAAGAAGGTGATCATTATACGATTCTTACAGACATACAAGGCATGGAAGATGCTCTGGGGGATATGGATTTTAAGGTTGCGGGAACGGAAAAAGGTGTCACTGCTATTCAAATGGACATTAAGATTGCCGGCATTGACAGGAATATCCTGAAGGATGCCCTGGAACAAGCCCGTAAAGGCCGCCTCTTTATTTTGGAGAAAATGCTGGCCGTCATCAAAGAACCGCGCCTCGATTTATCGCCATATGCCCCGCGTATCTTAACCACCATGATCGATCCCGATAAAATCCGGGATGTTATTGGTCCTGGCGGCAAAACCATCAAGAAAATTATTGAGGATACCGGTGTAAAAATTGATATTGAAGATGACGGTCGGGTCTTTATTGCAGCAGTTGATGTGGAAGCCGGGAAGAAGGCCTTGCGGATTATTGAAGATTTAACAAGAGATGTGGAAGTAGGCAAAATTTATATAGGCAAGGTCACGCGTATCACTAATTTCGGGGCCTTTGTGGAGATCATGCCGGGGAAAGAAGGGCTGGTGCACATTTCTCACCTGGCTGAGGAAAGAGTGGGCAAAGTGGAGGATGTTGTCTCCATCGGTGATGAAATCCTGGTAAGAGTGACGGAAATAGACAGGCAGGGCAGGATCAACTTGTCACGGAAAGAAGCATTACGACAGCAAAAAACCACGGTTCAATAATAGACCATTAAAAATAAGCGATTGGCAAAATCGCTTTATTTTTATTGCAATTTGACTTATTCACCCCCTTTCTTGCATATAGATTATTTGACACTATTTTTAGGGGTGAATTTTTGATGTATATTATTTTTCTAAGGAAAAAACATATTTTACTATTCATAATGTTGACTGTTGTGATTGTATTGGTATTTGGCTCCATGATTTACTTTAGGGATAAAGACGTGCCCACTGTTAATCCCATTTACCTGGGTAACACCAAAGACAAAACTATGGCTTTTACTATCAATGTGGACTGGGGCGAAGATGTTCTGCCGGGTATGCTGGCAGCCCTTCGCAGCAAAAATATTAAAGCATCCTTTTTTATCACAGGAAGATTTGCCAGGAAGTTTCCGGAGATAGTGCAGCAGATTGCCAAAGAAGGACATGAAATCGGTAATCATGGGTACTCTCATCCCCATGCCGATAAACTTAGCCTTGAACAAAACAAGAAAGAAATAAGGGATACGGAAAAAGTATTGCAGGACTTGGGTATCACCGTGAGTAAAATTTTTGCTCCACCCTATGGTGAACATAAGCCCCACGTGGTTGCTGCCGCAGAAGCTTTGGGTTATAAGACCATCATGTGGACGGCTGATACAGTGGACTGGCAAAATCCTTCAGCGGAAGTAATCAAACATAGGGTCCTTTCCAAGGC
>JAIHAN010000074.1 GCA_020054815.1 Peptococcaceae bacterium
GGAAGTCGGAAATCGGAAATGGACGGGAGTGTCCCCAATAAATGAGGTTATTTAGGCAAAATATTTTCCGGAATCTTGATGCCTTTCTCTTTATAGTACTTTACTGCACCGGGATGGAGAGGAGTGGTAATACCTTCCAACGCTTTTTCCAGTTTAATATATTTACCTGCAGCATGGGCGGCAGCAATTTCTCCGCTTTGCTCATAAAAGACCTTTGTTAAGTCGTAGACCAGATCTTCAGATAGGTCGGCTTTACAGTATAAAGCTGCCTGCATGTTAATGGTGTAGGCATCTTTTTCATTACCATAGGTACCGGCGGGAATCACATACTGGCTGAAGAAGGGGTATTTAGCTTTTAGTTTTTCGAACATGTCGCCTTTGATTTCAATAATCTTAATCTTACGAACAGTCATGATGTCCTGGATAGCGGCTGCCGGTACACTCAGTACACCAAAGTTAGCATCAATATGGCCGTCTTTAAATTTGCTGGCAGCATCGCCGAAGCCGGCATATTCGGGTTTGAAATCTTCAAATTTCAGTCCATATTCGGCAAAAATATCCTTGGAAATGACGGCTGTACCGCTGCCGGTAGGACCGATGGCCACTCTCTTGCCTTTTAAATCGGCAATAGATTCGATTTTACTGTCTGCTGCGGCAATCCCCTGGTAGACCTCAGGATAAATTACGCCAATAGACCGGAAATTCTTAATAGCTCCTGTATCCTTGAAGGCATCGCCTTCACCTTTCCAGGCCTGGTCTGCAATGTTGTTCATGGCCATACCCAGCTGGGCTTCACCTTTACCGATGCGCTTGAGGTTTTCTACCGATAAAGAGACATGCAGTGTCGAATGTGCCCTGGATTTAGAAAGGGTCATAAAGTTGGAAGGGGCCGATACCATTGCCGCTTTTATTGCCGAACCCGTTGTGGGAGCCGCAAGCGGGGCCCTGGTACCCCATAAAGACTATTTCAAAATCATCCGGCAGATTTGTGAACATTATGATATCCTGTTCATTGCCGATGAAGTTATGACTGGTTTTGGCCGCACCGGTTCCATGTTCGCTATCGAGGATTGGGGAGTTGTACCTGATTTAATTTGTGTGGCCAAAGGCATGAGCGCCGGGTATTCGCCCCTGGGCGGCGTCATAGCAAAAGATGAGATTTACGAGGTCTTTAAAAATGGTTCGGGGTCCTTTGTCCACGGCCATACTTATGGCGGCAATCCCTTATCTGCTGCTGTAGCTGTGGCGGTCGTAAAAACCATTCTAGAAGACAATCTTGTGGAAAATTCACGTACGGTTGGTGAATATTTGCTCGGACAATTGCAGGATAAGTTATCATCCTTCTGGTATGTAGGTGATGTAAGGGGTAAAGGGTTAATGCAAGGGGTAGAGATTGTTAAGAATAAAAATACTAAGGAACCTTTCCCTGCTTCCTTGAATATTGCTGAGAAACTTACAGTAACTTTGATGAAATTCGGCGTCATCGTTTATCCCGGCAACGGTATGGCTGATGGAGAGAACGGCGACCAGTTTTTACTGGCACCTCCCCTGATCATCACCAAAGCTGAGGTTGATGACCTGGTTGAGAGGATGGAAGCGGGCTTTTGTGAGTTTGAAAAAACAATCTCTCAGTATAAGTGAGGATTAGCACAGGAGGGAAGATGCAAGTGGGAAACAAAGTAATTATAACGATAGCGCCAACAGGCAATGTGCCAACCAAAGAGATGAATCCCCATCTCCCCGTCACGCCCCAAGAAATTGCAGATCAAATATATGAATGCTGGAAAGAAGGGGCGGCAGTCGCCCATATTCATGCCAGGGACAAAGAAGGCAAACCAACCTCGGATGTGAATGTTTACAGGGAGATTTTAGAGCGTTTGAGGGAGAAAAAGGATTGTGACATTATTACACAGCTCTCTACAGGGGGCCGGGCAGGAAACTCTTACCTGGAAAGGGGACAAATGATTTGTCTTAAACCCGAGATGGCCAGTCTGGCTACAGGGTCATCCAATTTTCCAACCAAGGCAAATTTGAACGACCCTGAGACTATTGCTTATTTGGCGGGACAAATGCGGACTTATGGTGTGAAACCTGAAATAGAAGTTTTTGACACAGCGATGCTGGCAAGTGCCATGCAGCTTGTCAAACAGGGTGTCATCGACTGGCCCCTGCAAATAAATCTTGTCCTTGGTGTGCCAGGCTCCCAACCCGCTAGTTTTCAGCAGCTTTTCTTTCTGTATCAGAATCTACCCCAAGGTGCTACGTGGACCGTATCTGCCATTGGGAAAGACCATGTGCCGTTATCGACCATGGCGCTGGCCTTAGGCGGCAATGTGCGCGTGGGCCTGGAAGATAACATTTATTACAGTAAAGGTGTTTTAGCTACCAATGTTAGTCTGGTGCGAAGAATTAAAAATATAGCTCTGGCTATGGGAAAAGAAATTGCCACACCAAAAGAGGCGCGGCAAATTTTAGGTTTAGAAATACTGAATAAGTAAAAGATTGGTTTGTCAAAAAACAAGAAAAGGAATACCTAGCAAACTTAAAAATGGCAGTGATTGGGTTGAACTGTGAAAGAAAGTCTTTTGAGTTGCGTTAATTTTTACTTGATTTTGTCTTTGAAATTGTATTACTATAAATCTAAAAAGAAGTTATTACAATAAAATATTTAAGCACTAGGGGAGCTGGATAAGGCCGGCTGAGATTAAGGACCGCTAAATTCTTTAACCCTTTTACCTGATCTGGATAATACCAGCGTAGGGAAGTGATGTCATACATATACGGATTTGTATATGGAATTACGGGCACAAATCCCCATCCTGGGATTTGTGCTTTTTATTTTTTTAATATTACATGGAGGTGTATTTTATATGGAGTTTAAGAAAGCTGTTACCCAACTTTTGCATGAGGTAAGAGAGCAAAAGCCGCTGGTCCATCATATTACCAATTACGTTACTGTAAATGACTGTGCCAATATTGTTTTGGCCCTGGGAGGTTCTCCCGTTATGGCTGATGATAAAAATGAAGTAGAAGAAATGGTGGCCATAGCTTCTGCTTTAGTGATTAATATCGGAACATTAAACAGTAGAACTATTGAATCCATGATCCTGGCAGGGAGACAGGCCAATAAGCTGGGGATCCCCGTCATTCTCGATCCCGTGGGGATAGGGGCTACACAATTGAGAACCAAAACTGCTCAAGAAATCATACAGGAAGTTAAAATATCCGTGCTCAGAGGGAATATGTCAGAAGTAAAAGTGCTCTCAGGTTTGGCCGCCAAAACAAGAGGGGTGGACTCCGGGGATGACCTCCAGGGAGGCAGGGAAATTGCCCTTAATCTTGCCCAAAAATTAAACTGCACAGTAGCCGTCACGGGAGCAAAGGATATTATCTCCGATGGCATTAAAACAGCCTTTATCGAAAATGGACACCCCATGCTGGCGAAAGTCACGGGAACCGGCTGCATGGCTACATCTTTAGTGGGAACCTACTGTGGTGTTACCAAAGATTACTTTTTGGCCGCTGTGGCAGGAATCATGACAATGGGCCTGGCCGGGGAAAAAGCTTATCAAGCTCTGAGGGGTCAGGACGGTATTGGCACCTTTAAAGAGAAATTATTTGATTATATTTTTAATCTTTCTCCAGATGAGATGATGGAAGGGGCTAAATTAGATGTTCAATAAGAGCCCTTAGAAAGAGAGATTTAATTTAGGTAAAGGAAAGGTGTGGAAAAATATGACACAATTAGAAGCTGCCAAAAAAGGTATTGTGACAAAGGAAATGGAAGAGGCGGCCCAACTGGAAAAAATAACGCCGGAAGAATTACGGGAAAAAATAGCCTCAGGCGAAGCCGTTCTACCCTGTAATGTAAATCACAAAGGGATTCGCCCAATGGCTGTGGGTAAGGGCTTATCTACCAAAGTAAATGCCAATATCGGCACGTCTGATGCCTATCCAGAATTAGAAAAAGAGCTGGAAAAATTGAGTGTGGCCCTTAAGGCAGGTGCCCATTCTGTCATGGACTTAAGTACAGGGGGAGATATTAATCTCATTCGCAAAAAAATTATTGAGGCCAGTCCTGTGATGGTAGGGACCGTTCCTCTCTATCAAGTCCTGGTAGACACCCAGAAAAAGGGTAAAGGTATGGTGGAAATGACGGCCGATGACATTTTTGCCGGCATCGAGAAGCACTGTGAGGATGGGGCTGATTTTATCACTGTTCACTGCGGCGTTACCTTGGAAGTTATCCAGGAACTAAAAGAAAAAGGTAGAGTTATGGATATCGTTTCCCGGGGCGGATCCTTTATCACAGCCTGGATGTTACATCACCAGAAACAAAATCCTTTGTTTGAGCAATTTGACCGTCTTTTGGACATTGCCAAAAAGTACGATGTAACCTTAAGTCTGGGTGATGGCTTAAGGCCAGGTTGTCTCGCCGATGCTACTGATTCCCCGCAAATTAAAGAATTAATTATTCTGGGTGGATTAGTAAAACGGGCCAGGGAAGCCGGGGTACAAGTCATGGTGGAAGGGCCTGGTCATGTTCCTTTAGATCAAGTAGAAGCCAATATGAAGCTGGAAAAGACCTTGTGCCATAATGCGCCTTTTTATGTTTTAGGGCCATTAGTTACAGATGTGGCTCCGGGTTATGACCATATTACTTCCGCTATTGGTGGAGCCATAGCAGCTTCGGCAGGCGCCGATTTTCTATGTTATGTAACACCGGCGGAACATCTGGGACTGCCCACGGTGGAAGATGTGAAGGAGGGCGTCATCGCGGCCAGGATTGCGGCCCATGCTGCCGATCTTGTCAAGGGTATTAAAGGGGCCTGGGAGTGGGACTTAGAAATGGCTAAGGCCCGGAAAAAATTAGACTGGCAAAAACAGATCGAGTTGTCTATTGATCCTGAAAAAGCAGGAAAAATGCGCAAAGCTAAAAATGAAGACAGCCAGGAATGTTGTACAATGTGCGGAAAATTCTGTGCATATAAGTTGATTAGCGAATACCTGGGGACTACATTTACAGGCTGCTAAAAAATATAGCCCTCTGCCAGTTCCACAGATAATTTGGCAGGGGCTATATTTTTCATTCCGAGTAATAAGTTTTAAACCGGGCCCAGATATCTTCCAACTGGCTTAAGGCCTGGGTAGTTTTCTCCGATTCCGCTGTGCCCACGGCAATAATCAGGGCATTGATCAGGCTTAACGGTGCCACAAAGGAGTCGATAAAGGACCCCATATGGCTGTGGGCTACCAGGAGGCGTTTGCTGTACTGGGAAAGAGGAGAGGTCACGGAGTCGGTAATGGCCAGGGTGTGGGCACCTTTTTCCTGGGCATACTTGAGTCCTTCAATAGTTTGACGGCTGTACCTGGGAAAGGAAATACCGATGACCACGTCTTTTGGTCCTACAGCAAGCAATTCTTCAAAAAGAGTACCGGTCCCGGAGATTAGACGGGAGTTCTTTAAGAGGAGATGAAGATAAAAATGCAAGAATTGTCCCAGGGCGGTGGCGCTGCGCAGGCTAATGATATAGATATTGCGGGCCTGAATGATTTCCTGGACGGCGGAGCGGAAATCCTGGACATTCACGTCTGCCATGGTTTTTCTCAGGTTTTCCATATCTGTGTGAAAAACCCATTCCAGAACATTGCTATCTTCTTTGAGGGATAGCCGGTGTCTTTCCACTGTGGTAATTTTATTTTTGATCATATCCTGTAATGCTTTGTTGAGTTGGGGATACCCGTCGTAGCCCAGCATATTGGCAAAACGTATGACTGTTGATTCACTCATACCCAGGGTTTGTCCCAATTCCAGAGCCGTAAGGAAGACTGCCTTATCGTAATGCTGTAAGATAAATTCTGCCAGTTTACGGTGGTTACTGCTCATGCTAGGGAACTTTTCCTGGATACGTTTGCTCAAAGAAAGGTTCATTGCGATCTCCTCTAAAGTTTTGCTGAAATATTTCACTTAAATATTAGCATATTATTAGGTCCTAAGGGTATGTTCCTTTTAGTTAATGATTTCAAAAGGAATACCTGGTAAAAAGATCTAAAAACCATTAAAATTGAACTAAGACTTCGTAGAGAGGTGCACAAATGGGTAAAGACAGGCTAGGGCTGATTGTAACGATAATCTCAGCGGCATCATTTGGTGCTATGTCCATTTTTGCCAAATTTGCTTATGATGGAGGGGCTAATGTTCCCACCGTACTTTTTCTCCGCTTTACATTAGCAGCTCTTTTTTTCTGGGGCTACTTGTCCTTTTTAAAAAGGGATTTTAAACCATATCCCTTTGCTGTTACGTCAAAACTTTTTTTATTGGGCGCCCTAGGTTACGGCAGTATGTCGGCCTGTTTCTTTTTAGCTGTAAGCCGCATCCCGGCCTCACTGGCGGGGATGCTCCTTTACCTTTATCCTGCTTTGGTAACCATAACCACCATTGTTCTTAAGCAGGAAACCTATACAAGGCAAAAGGGCTTAGCTTTACTCATTACCTCCCTGGGACTGCTTTTAGTCCTGGGTACCTCTTTTGAGGGAATTGATTTCCTGGGTATCTTGTTTGGCATAGGCGCTGCCTGCACCTATACTGTCTATATTGTCACGGGCAGTAATGTACTACGTTTATTGGAACCCCTTAAAGCTACGACCTATATCATTACGGGAGCAGCCAGTACATATATAATCTTTGGATTAACGACGGGAAATTTGTCTTTTAACTTTACATCCCTGGCTTGGTTAACGATTAGTGGAATAGCGCTAATTTCTACCATAGTGGCGATTCTCTTTTTCTGGTTAGGTGTGCAACTCATAGGGGCAGCCAAGGCTAGCATTATTAGCTCTATTGAACCCCTGATTACGGTGCTTTTGGCGTGGCTTGCTTTTGACGAAATACTGTCACCGGTACAACTGGTGGGAGGGGCTTTGATTATACTTGGGGTTTTTGTCCTGCAGTATCGGGGAAAAAACAAAGAGGCAGTGGAGCCAGAAGAAAAACTCGTAGAAAGTCAGGGGTAAATGTAAGGTCTTGGTTTTTTCCGTAAAATCAGCATGAGAAAAATACCTACGACGAAACCGCCGATGTGAGCCCAGTAGGCTACGGGATTCCCCATCATGCCTAAATTCGCGATGCCGTTCAATACCTGAATGACAAACCAGATGAAAAGAAAAATCACTGCCGGGATATCCCTAATGGTTATAAAGAAGAGGATGAAAATGAGAGAGGTTACCCTGGCCCGGGGAAAGGTAATAAAATAGGCGCCCAGTACTCCGGCAATGGCTCCGCTGGCCCCCACTAAAGGAATGGGTGAAGCGGGATTGGTTAAAATGTGGGCAATATTACCCCCAATACCAGATAAAAGATAAAAGATGAGAAAACGGAAACGTCCCAGTTTATCCTCGATATTATCGCCAAAGACCCAAAGATAAAGCATATTAAAGAGTACGTGAAACCAGCTGCCGTGCAAAAAAGTCGATGTAATCAGAGGGGGATAAAGAATACCTGTCCAGGATAACTCTTGCAACCGTTCCGTAAGGTGGGCCGGAATGAGGGCATAATTGACGATGATTGACTCGAGTTCAACGCGTGAACTGGTGGCCTGCACGAAATATATGTAGAGATTAATAACAATTAGGCAAATGGTGATGAGAGGGAAACTACGGGAACGGGTACTGTCTCGTAATGGTATCATAAGGCACCTCCCTTTAATATATCTTATTGTAACACTTTATTTGGCAAAGATATACGGATAGTGGAGAAGGCATGGAAAAGAGCGGTTTAGCCAACCGCTCTTTTTACCTTGCTATTCCTTTGCTTTTGGCTCGGGGGAAGTGGGAACAGGTTTTGGTTTAATTGAATATATCCACTTCTCCCGCAGCGGTTCAGTAGTAACCTTTTCATAATCAATTACATTTTTACAGACCCAAATCCAGTTGTTCATTAAAATCCCTCCTTCATTATGACTACAATTGTTATTTATATTATATTGTCCACTACTATGATATGAGGGAAAGGACAAAAAGGGTATTAAAATTATTGTTCTTGACTTAGACTTTCGGCTTCTTTCCGAAGTTCTCCAAATAAACGTATATAAAGACTGGATGGCAGCATTGGCTTCGTGAATGGTTGCCAGAACAAGGCCGTTTTGTTGATAGACAGTAATTACGACTTGTATAGCATAATGAGAGTGTCGACTTACGTATCATTTTTAACAATATGCACAACACCGGTTAATTATGGTGTTGCGCATTTTTTGTCAAACCTACCACAACTTTGGGCATCAGGGTCATTAAATTTTAAGCAGTCTTCTAAACCTTCTAAACCAACCCGTTTAATGATTTCCATTATTGGAATAACGGAAGGAATTCTCTTTTCCAGATTTCCATAGGCCTTAATATTAACTACACAACCATATTTAGTTTCCGTTTTACCTTTTATTGCTACGAAAAACTTACAATCCCTACAGCGATGAATAGCCTTCTTTCTCATATCGGGCAGGTACATTCGGTGTTTTTCCCATAGGACATTTTTGTTATTTAATACCATGCAAGCTCGCCTCGTTTAGTGAAATACCTCTGAAAATAGCCTTTTCCCCAAACCGGTCACGGATTTCATCGCAAGCCATTACTAACTTTCTTTGGCGTTCTCTTTCTCCAAATAAATCGTATTGCTCATGCTCTTTCTTTATTAGGTTACTAATAGTAATACCAACTAACCTCACTGGCCGAGATTGGTTCCAGTGCTTTTCCAGGAGCGTACATGAGGTTTTATATATATCGTCAGGGAGGTCAGTGTATTCTTTCATGCTCATGGATCTTGTAAGAAAGTTAAGTTGCGTATCTCGTAAAGTTAAATGCACTGTACGACCGGCATACTCGCCCTGGCGGACGCGTCTAGCAACGATTTCACTGAGTTCCAGCATGATGATCTTAATATTTTGAAAGCCTCGCAGGTCCCGGGGGAGAGTTTTCTGGTGGCCAATACTTTTGGAAATGTCCAGTGAATTGGGAACTACCGGGCTATAGTCAATCCCGTTGGCGCAAAACCATAACATTTCACCGTTTTTGCCCCAGCGTTTTTTTAAAATGTCTACGGGAAAGTTGGCCAGGTCCCCAATGGTTTTGACGTTATAACTATAAAGGTGCTTTTCGTATCTGGAGCCAATACCAAATAATTCCCTGACGGGCATGGGCCAGAAAATTTCCTTAAAGCGATTTATGCTTTCAACCATGGTAAGACCATTGGGCTTTTGAAGGTCAGCTGCCATTTTTGCAATTAACTTATTAGGACCTATACCGATGCTGCATAATACTCCCACCTCTAAATTTATACGTTCTTTTATTTTTATTGCTATTTCTTTCGGTTGGCCAAAAAGATGCGTTACACCGGTAACATCGGCAAAAAACTCGTCTATACTAAAACATTCAATTAAATCGCTAAATTCACGAGCTATTTTTAAAATCCTGGTGGAAAAATCTATATAAAGAGGATAATTAGGTTTGAAAAAGTACCCGTTTGGACAAAGTTGTTTTGCTTCCCAAAGCGCCATACCGGTTTTAATACCCTTGGCTTTTGCAGGATAACTCGCGGCGAGTACAATTCCAGTCCTCTTTGCAGGGTCACCGGCTACTATAACTTCTTTATTTTTAAGTTCTGGATGGATGGCTTGATGACAACTAGCAAAGAAACTGTTCATATCACACAATAAAATTGATCGCTTCATAACATCACCAAACATACGTGGGGATTCCTCCTAAAGGTGTGTATCTCTATAATACAACCCAAACATACGTTCGTCAAATATTACTTAGATGGTAAATATGGAGTAGATTCCCATACCCTCTTGAGCCTGTCTTCCCTGCTTACGATTATGGCCGGGCATCCTTTGTTAAGGAAAGTACGAATATAAAATTACGGAATATCCGCTAGACAAAAAGGCCCGAGGCGAAGCCTCGGGTTTTCTTAGTTTTAGTTAAAGAGGAATTAACAAATCTTTTACCCAAAAAGAATTGTCTCTAAACATGAAGAAGATATAGTAGAAGCAATAAGTTGTTATGATAGGTGGTTGACGAGATGGCTAAAATACTGATCGTGGATGATGATGAGAATATACAAGAACTGCTAAAGTACAACCTGGAGAAGGAAGGCCATTATATAAGAATAGCCGGTGATGGACGACAAGCTCTGGAAATGGCAAGAGAATTTTACCCGGATCTTGTACTTCTGGATATGATGCTGCCATACATGGACGGGCTGGAAGTATGTCGCCAAATGCAGGGTGATAAGGCTTTAAAAGATATACCTATTTTGATCCTGTCAGCCAAAGGGGAAGAACTGGATAAGGTCGTCGCTTTAGAACTGGGTGCAGAGGACTATCTTACCAAACCCTTCAGTCTCCGTGAGTTACAAGCCCGGATAAAGGTGCGTCTTCGCAACAAAAAAAAAGAAGCTGTTGAAACTGAGCCTAAAGTCATTAAAGTAGGGGAATTAGAATTACGGGTAGGCGAATATGAAGTCTTAAAAAAAGGCCAACGTTTAGAACTATCCCCTAAAGAATTCGAGCTGTTACAAGTACTCATGTCTCATAAAGGAAAAGTCTTAAAAAGGGAATTCCTCCTCAAAGAAGTCTGGGGATATGATTTTTTGGACCAAACACGTACCGTAGATGTCCACGTGCGTTTTTTGCGCTGTAAGCTGGAAGATAATCCTGATGATCCTGTTTATATTGAAACAGTTCGGGGTGTTGGTTACCGTTTCCGGAGCTCCTAAAGATTCAATTTTGAAAAATGAGATAATCTTTAACCGTATGGCGGGTAAATACCTGTTATACGGTTTTTAATTACCAAAATAAGATTTGACTATATGGAGGTATATTTTTGGCAGGAAAATAACGACAGGTGGGGAATATCAATAATAAGCTGGAGCGCAAAGGAGTGATTTTATGCAGAAGACGCTAAGTATAGAAGAGTTAAAAGACATTTGCAGGGATGTACGGGCCGATATTGTACGGATGACGGCCGAAGCGGGTTCCGGCCATCCGGGGGGCAGCCTTTCTTCCGTGGAATTGCTTGTACCGCTTTATTTTAGTGTCTTAAACCACAGGCCTTCCCAGCCGGACTGGCCGGAGAGGGATCGGTTCATTCTCTCTAAAGGACATGTAGGACCTGTGCTTTATTCGGTGATGGCCCGTACCGGTTATTTCCCTGTAGAGGAGCTCTTGACTTTTCGCAAAATGGGCAGCAGGCTGCAGGGACATCCCAGCATGAAAGCTTTGCCCGGATTGGAAAGTTCCAGTGGCTCCTTGGGGCAAGGTTTATCCATTGCCAACGGTTTGGCTCTGGCCGCCAGGCTTAATGGCCGATCTTTTCGGGTTTACTGCCTGATGGGTGACGGTGAACTCCAGGAGGGTCAGGTTTGGGAAGCAGCTATGACTGCTGCCCACTACAAGTTAGATAATGTTTGTGCCCTGGTTGATTACAATAACCTGCAGATTGACGGTAAAGTGGAAGATGTAAAAAATATAGCGCCTTTGAGCGCTAAATGGCAGAGTTTTAACTGGCATGTAATCGAAATAGACGGGCATGATTTAAGCCAGGTCCTAAAAGCCTATAGAGAAGCTAAAAGCCAAAAAGGCAAGCCTACGGTAATTATCGCTCATACTATTAAAGGAAAAGGTGTTTCCTTTATGGAAAATGCCGCCGAATGGCATGGCAAGGCACCAAACAAAGCAGAACTTGAGCGGGCTTTGCAAGATATTTATGGAGAGGAGGGGCCGAGATGAAAATGAAACCAACCCGGGACGGTTATGGTGAAGGCTTATTGGAGCTGGGCAGAACCAACCCCGATGTGGTCGTGTTAGATGCAGATTTGGCTAAATCTACACGCACGGAATGGTTTATGAAACAATATCCCGAGAGATTTTTTGATATGGGAATCGCGGAACAGGATATGCTGGGAACAGCGGCCGGTTTAGCCCTGGGCGGCAAGATTCCTTTTGTGACCACCTATGGTGTTTTCGTGGCCGGCAGGGCCTGGGATCAAATCAGAACAACCGTAGCCTATGCGGGATTGAATGTAAAAATCGGCGGTGCCCACGGCGGTATTTCTGTGGGGCCTGATGGTGCTACTCACCAGGCTTTGGAGGAAATTGCCCTGATGAGGGTTCTTCCCGGAATGACTTTGATCATACCGGCCGATGCCGTAGAAGCCAAAAAGGCTACTATTGCTGCCGCAGGGATTAACGGCCCATGTTATTTGCGTTTTGCCCGGGAAGCAACCCCTGTTTTTACCAGAGAGGAAGATCCATTTGTTATCGGTAAGGCCAATACATTAAGAGAGGGCAGCGATGTCACCATCATTGCCTGTGGGCCTATTCTTTATGAGGCTTTGCTGGCCGGTGAGCGTTTGCAGGAAAAGGGAATAGAGGCCAGGGTCATTAACATGCATACGGTGAAGCCTTTGGATGAGGAAGCTATCCTTAAGGCTGCTTCCGAGACGGGGGCCATTGTCACCGCCGAGGAGCACCAGATCATGGGCGGATTAGGCGGAGCTGTAGCTGAGGTTTTAGTTAAGCATAAGCCTGTGCCTGTGGAGATGGTGGGGATCAACGATACCTTCGGCGAGTCGGGTACCCCCGAGGAGCTGGCAGAGAAATACGGGCTGAGAGCCAGGGATATAATGCAAGCGGCAGAAAGAGTACTTGGGAGAAAAAAATAAAGTAAAAAGGCCCATGCTTAATGTCCAGGAAATGAGGCAGTACGGAAAGGATGGTTCAATGAAAAACATAAGTTTATTAGGTTTTATGGGTACAGGCAAGACTACCATCGGGCTGGGGCTGGCTTGCGCCTTGGGTTGGGATTTTGTGGATACTGACAGCTTGATTGAGCAGAAGATGGGTATGAGCATTGCCAATATTTTTAAGGAGTTTGGTGAAAAACGTTTTCGTTTAGAAGAAAAAGAAGTGATAGCCGAAACTGCCCGGAAAGTAAAGCAAGTAATTTCTACGGGCGGCGGTGTAGTCTTAGATAAAGAGAATATTGACTGTTTGCGAAATAATTCTGTCTTAATATGCTTAGAAGCTTCTCCCGATGTGATTTACGAGCGGGTTGGCGGGGATAATTCCCGGCCCTTATTAAGAGGGCCCAATCCACTAAAACATATTAGAGACTTGTTAAAGGCGAGGGAGCCTTATTACCGCTGTGCCGACTTCTATGTAAATACCTCTAACATCAATATTCAGGAAGCTGTAGAGAAAATTTTAACGGAGTTGGGTAAATGGGGAATAAAGATAAACAGCAATGAGACGTATCATAAGTAACGGCGAAATTTTGAGCAAATGGAAGAGAAGAAGGCCGCAGGAGGCGTAAAACATCGCCAATATCCTGCGGCTTCTCTATGCATCGGATTCTGAAGAAAAGTTGCGTTTAGAGGTTTATGCGGTCTTAGATGCCTCTGATATTAGTGTAATGGCTTGTTGTAAACGTTGTGTTTTCACGGAAATTTGGAGGGAAAAATTACAATAAGTCGAAGACATATATAATAGAGTGATGAGTTTCTTGTAAGGAGTTGAGGAGATGCATCCAATTCCGAGAACAATAGTTAATAAATTTGCAAAGGCTTTTGCTGGACGTAATGTAGGCTTCTCCGCAAAAGAGATTACGGACTATTTTTCTTCTTATTCGAATCTGGTTAAACCGTACGACCACTATGGAATTAACCCTACTCGTGAACAATTATTCATTGAGTCTGTTTACTTTCTAACACCAAAATTACAGTATTACTCGCTTAACGATCTTGCTTTCTATGAACCTGGC
>JAIHAN010000075.1 GCA_020054815.1 Peptococcaceae bacterium
CCCCTAAGAAAATGGCTTCTTCTACATCATGGGTGACAAAGAGAATGGTTTTCTGGGTCTCCTGCCAGGCATTTAAGAGGTTTTCCTGCATAATGGAACGGGTCTGAGCGTCCAGGGCCCCAAAGGGTTCATCCATCAAAAGTATCTCGGGATTGTTGGCCAAAGCCCTGGCAATAGCCACCCTTTGTTTCATCCCTCCCGAGAGATTCTGGGGATAAGCATTTTCAAAGCCTTTTAAACCTATTAACTCTAACTGGTGCAGGGCTGTTTTTTCCCTTTCTGCTTTGGGAATACCCTTGAGTTCCAGGCCAAATTCAATGTTCTTTTGCACTGTTAGCCAGGGAAACAAAGTATAGGACTGGAACACCATGCCCCGGTCAGCCCCCGGCGCTTTAATCTCTTTCCCATCTAACAGCGCCTGGCCGGAAGAAGTCTCCGTCAAACCGGCCACAATACGCAGGATCGTTGACTTGCCGCAGCCGGAGGGCCCCAGAATGGTCACAAATTCTCCTGCTTTCACATCAAAAGAGGTCTTTTCCAGGGCCGTAACCCTATTTGCCCCCTGACCGAAGACCTTGGAGACATTTTGAATGCTTAATTTAATGTTGGGCGTCTCACTCTTTATCATTGGTACTTGTACCTCCTTGGCTCCGCAAATAGGGGAAGAGCGCGCGGTAAAGAACTTTAAACAGGTAATCAGAGATAATTCCCAAAAGCCCAATTACCAGGATACCTACAAAAATTTTATCTGTACGTAAAAAACGGCTTGCTTGCATAATGAGATAGCCCAGGCCTTCACTGGCACCCACAATTTCAGCTACCACCAGGTAAGTCCACGCCCAGCCGAAAGTAATCCGTAAAGTATCAACAATTCCCGGCAGTGAAGCAGGTAAAATTACCTTCCGGAAGACTGCCTTCCGGGAAGCTCCCAGGGTATAAGAGACGTCAATTAAGTCTACCGGTACGTTCTTGGTAACATCCATAACCATCAGGGTCTGCTGGAAGAAGGTTCCGAAAAAGATAACAGCAATTTTTTCACTTTCACCCAGGCCAAACCAGAGAATAAAGAGGGGTATAAAGGCTGAAGCAGGCATATAGCGAATAAAGCCGATAATGGGCTCAAAAAAAGCTTCCGCTATTTTCAAAGTCCCCATTAAAATGCCCAGGGGTACAGCAATAATGGAAGCCAGCAGAAAACCACCAGCTACCCGCATGATGCTGTAGGCAGCATGTTCCGCCAGTTCCCCCCGTGTCAGCATGTTAAGCCCTATAGAAAGCACTTTGGCCGGAGTAGGGATAAAACTGACATCATTTTTTATCACTGCCGCCGCTGCCCATACTAGAAACACAAAGATGAAAGAGAAAATACCGGTATAGAAATATAGTTTTTTGTCTATTTCCGCTTTTGGTGTAATTAATTTTGTGCTGAAGCGTGGCAAAAAGAACAACCCCCATTAAAAAATTTCAGTACTCGCAGGGAAAGGGAGCCTTTGCGGGCTCCCTTTGAGCTTAATTATTATCTTACTTGTTTACGTAGGTAGAATCAACAATGTCCGTAGCTTTGGGTTTCGTATCAATGACTTTGAGACCGGCATAGAAATCCACAGCTTTTTGCGTGGTTTCATAGATAAGTCCCGGGCTGCTTGCAGTACCGAAGAACTTCTTATTGCCTTCCAGGTCGAAGAATTTTAAGTCAGGCAACACAGCCTGGAAGTCTTTCACTTCCATCCCTAAACCTTTGGCCATGATTTCTTCGGATTCCTGTTTGTTTTGTTTCCAGTAATCCATAGCCTTACTCATGGCCCTGACAAAACCTTCCATGGCTTTTGGATTGTTCTCCACTACATCGGCACGGAAACTGACCGTATCCACAATGATACCGGGATATTCCTTGGTGGAAGCCAAGACTTTACCCTTGGCTTTTCCTTTGCTGAGCCAGGGTTCCCAGGTTACAGCGGCATCAACCTGTCCGGCCACAAAAGCTGCTCCGGCATCGCCGGCTTTCATGTTGGTAATCTTAATGTCTTTTTCCGTAAGACCCACTTTTTGCAGTACGGTCAGGGCAAAAAAGTGACTGGTTGTACCTGTTTCCAGGGCTACTGTTTTACCCTTAAGGTCTTTTATATCTTTGATCTCATTTTTAGCCAGCATGCCGTCACCGCCATAAGAGTCATCCAGAGCCCAGACAACTTTTACTGGGATTCCTGCTGCGGCAATGGTAACCTGGACATCCTGGGCCGTAGCCATGCCGTCTACCTTTTTCCCGGCCAGGGCTTGTTTGCGCTCAGCCAGACCCTCGATTTTTGTTAACTCCACATCTAAGCCCTGTTCTTTAAAGAAACCCTTTTCTTTCGCCAAATACAAAGGTCCATATCCTACCCAGGTAGGTAAGGTAATAACAAGTTTTACAGGTTTCGGTTCTTCTTTAGCTTGGGGAGCCGGTGCAGGAGCCGGTGCAGGAGCCGGTTTAGAACCACTACAACCGGTGACAAGAGTCAAAATTAATAAGAGAAGCAAAAACACTGATAGAAATTTTCTCATTCTTATTCCCTCGCAAATTTTTCTTTTATAGCAATAAGTATAAGCAACTCTGTATATTTATGCAATACTAAATATTTATCAACTTCTTCAGCTGATCCTGGAAATAAGCCATATCCTCAACACTGCCCAGGCTAACCCTGATATAGGAATCCAGTCCCCAGGCAGAACCGCAGCGTACCATAATCCCTTTTTCCGCCAACCGGGAGCAAAGTTTAATGGCATCCTGTCCCACGTCAATTAACACAAAATTAGTTTCTGAGGGTACAAAAGATAACCCGTGCCCCTGTAAAAAATCATACAACTCTTTTTTAACCCGGGCGTTATGGGCTTTTGCCGTTAAAATGTACTCTCGATCGCAGAAAGACGCAAGAGCTGCCACCTGCCCCAGGGCATTAAGGTTAAAAGGCGGCCTCACTTTGTTTATGGCCTGGATAATGGCAGGATTGGCCAAAGCGTAGCCCACCCTGGCCCCGGCCAGTGCATATATTTTGGAAAAAGTTCGAATCACCAGGACATTAGGATAGGCAGATAAAAAGCTGACACCGGAAATATAATCAGGGGCTTCTACATACTCCCCATAGGCTTCATCTAGCACCAGAAGAACTTCCGGAGGTAAGTTTTCCAAGAGGTTTATGAGCTCATCCTTACTGAGATAAGTACCTGTGGGGTTATTGGGGTTACACAGGAAAATCAGCTTGCTCCGGGGCGTAAGTGAAGACAGGATGTTCCCAATGTCCACTTTAAAATTGTTCAGGGCAACTTTTTCAGGCACTGCCCCCATTAAAATGGTGGAAGCAAAATACTGACCGAAGGTGGGAAAAGGTATTAAGACGTGGTCTCCTTCTTCCAAAAAGGCCTGGGCTGTTAAAACAATCATTTCATCGGCACCATTAGACAGGACAATGTGGTCTTTTGTTAAACCATAGCCCTGGGCCAAAACATCCCGCAGTCCATTGGCCACGGCATCCGGGTATAAATTAAGCTGAGACGCTGCTTCCCTGATGGCTTCCACAGCTTTGGGACTGGGGCCAAAAGGATTTTCATTAAAAGATAATTTCACGATTTTCTCCAACCCGGTAAGGGCTTTAATCTGCTCCAGGGCCATATCCGGCAGCTCTGGAATAAAAGGCTGTAGTCCCCTGGCTTCCTTTCTCATTCTTGTAAAACTGTTAAACAAGATTTTCACCTCCCCTGTAACGTCTTCCCAGTTGGTCTACGCGATAAAGAGCATCGACAACCATTTCCGCTGTTACCGTAAAAGGCATATTCGCCATGTCTTCCACTTCGGCGGAAGCCTTTCCCACAGCAAGTTCCTCTTCTTTACTCAGGCTATGAATTCCCAGTTCCTCCAGGGTCATGGGCAGTCCCGTCTTATGGTAGAAAGTCAATAGTTTAACTAATTCATCCTCTTTTTTATCCAAAACCAACTGGCATAAAATACCGTATGCCACAATTTCCCCATGATAACGCCGGTGGGCATTTTCTAAGACCGTGAGCCCGTTATAAATGGAATGGGCAGCCCCGGTCCGGCATTCATCACCGCCTAACCCGCTGACTAAACCACTTAGCATGATATTGGCATCCACAACCTGTTCCAAAGCAGGTGATACCTGGCCTTTTTCCCCACTAAGACAGGCCCCAGTGCCATATTCTAATAAAATTTGATAACACAGGTTTCCCAGGCTTAGGGCAGCAGAAACCGCTGCATTGCCCCCAGTATTACGGCTGGAAATCTCCGACTCGAACCATTTTGCCAGTGTATCACCGATACCCGCTCTTAAAAAAGCGATGGGCGCCTGGGCGATAACCTCGGTATCAACCAGAACTTTTGCCGGATTCTGGGCTTTAGAGGATAACTCCAGGTACATCCCCTCCAGGGTATACACTACCGCTAACGGCGTCCAGGCCGCACAGGTCGCGGCAATGGTGGGAATGGTAATTACGGGTAAACCCAAAGCAAAAGCAACGGCCTTGGCCGTATCCAGGGCTTTGCCTCCGCCCACGCCAATAATAAAATCGGCGCCCTTTTTCTTCACCTGTTGGGCAAGAGCCTCAATATTTTCCCAACAGCATTCACCACCGTACCAACTAACGGCTGCCGTTTCTACGCCCTTCTCTTCCAGACTGCCGGTCAAGTCTTTTTCTACTATGGAAAGAGCAGTTTTACCGCCGATGATAAAAGCCTTCTTTCCTACCTGGCGGCAATGGCTGCCCGCCTTTTTTATCATTCCCGCTTCACGCAAATAGTGGCCGGGAGCAACAATTCTCTGCAGCAACTAATACCATCCTTTCATTTCTTCGATGTAATTATGATAGCTGTAAGTGAATGATGTGTCCAGTACTCATTAAAAATATAAACCCGGGTATTCCCGGGTGTAAGTATTATTATTCGGTTAACAGGTCAAAGAACACGGTGATCGTAAATGGAAGTCGGATATCGGAAAGCAGATGTCGTCCCTGGAAGGTTACTCGTTCCTGATGGCATTGATGGGGCTTAGACGTACAGCCCGGTTGGCGGGATAAAGCCCGGCGATAACGCCGATCAGAACGGCAAAAGCCATGGCAAAGAGCGCAAGATAAGGCGGTATCAGGGAAATTCCCATGACTTCCTCCCCCGGGGGCAGCCCCCGGCTCATAAAATTGCGGCTGAAATGATTAATAATGTAAGAAACCAGATAGCTGAGCCCCAGGCCGATGGTTCCTCCCATAAGACCGATGAGACCGGCTTCGGCCAAAAACATGGCATGAATGTCCTGGAAAGTAGCCCCTATAACCTTCATAATCCCTATTTCTTTGGTGCGCTCGTAGATGGACATAATCATAGTATTGGTAATCCCAATAGCCGCTACCAGCAAGGTTATCCCGCCAATGCCACCCAGGATAGCCTGAATGGTGCGGGAAGTTTTTTCGATGCCTTCCAGCTGGTCGGCAATAGAATAGGTATTGTAGCCCCGCTCTCTTAGGATATCGGAAACTTCCCGGGTTTTCGTCACATCTTCAGTCCGCACCAATAAGAAGTTATAGTCGTCGGGATCATAGCCCTGCATAGGCCGCCTACTGCTGGTGGCACGTACTTCACCTCCGGTTTTCATGGCTATCTCCCGCATCATACGAGGATCGCCACCACCGTTCTGGGTTCCCTCCATCATGAATTTGCGCATCCTCTTAATATCTTCGATAGGCGCATAGGCCTGGTAGGCATGTTGTTTAAACTCCCCTTCCAGCACACCCACTACCTGAAAGTTGAAAATCCTTTTTTTCTCATGGTTGCTGTTGTTACGGATTTCCATAGCAATGCGCTGGTCCATCATTTCCCCGGGGTCCTTTCTTTCCAGGCGTCGGGGACCTTCGTAAAACATCATCCCGCGCTGCATCTTGCGGATCTCCGCTTCATCCCGGAAATTGTTGATGACCTGGCTGCCTACTACCATGACGTTGCGGTCCCCGGCTTTTAAAAGACGGCCCAGGGAAGCGGTGAATTCCAGGTTCACCATTTCTTCGGGGTCGATGCCAATCAACTGGATATGTCCCCGTTTCCGGCCAAACTTAGCTTCGCCACCGGATTCATAAGCAGGAGAAACGGCCACAACCCCCTCAATGGCTTTTATCTCTGCTACCGCTGCATCATCCAATTTTTTTGCTTCCCCCAAAGGCTTGCCTTCCCGGTCAAAGTTGATGCCCTGCTGGACCCGAATCATATTCAGATCCCCCCAGCGTTCCATGCTCTTACGCTGGCTCTCCTTCAGCCCTATACCCAGGGAGAGCATGACCACGATAGCCGTGGTGCCAATCATCACACCCACGACGGTAAGGATGGTACGGGCCTTTCTCCGCCAGAGGTTTCTATGGGCTAGTTTTAAGATGTCCAGCTTATTCATTAAAGAATTCCTCACTTGCTTTCTTTCTCTTTAAACGCCAGATATAGATGCCTTCCAGGATGATCACCAGGCCTAAAAGGAAGGTAGGCCACTTGGTTTTTACCGTATTAAGAAAGCTCCCCTTTTGGAGCGGCATCCCTTTAACAGGCATCCCCGGTTTTACCGATCCGTCAGGCCCCATCATTTCCCCTTCCTGACCGGGAGGCGGCACAGGCCTTCCCTGTACCTCGATGGTAAAGGGGTGTTCTACCCGTACATCTTTGTTGTTATTGTCGATATAGGAAAAGACTAGCTTTCCTTCGACTTTGCCTTCATCCCTGGCGATGACCCCGCCCTGGAACATGTCACTGACACCGATATCGAAATTCCCGATGTAATAAGTCCCGTTATCTTTTTCGAAATCGCCCTCTAAAGTAACTATGAAATTTCCCAGGGCTACTTTACCCACATTGACAAATTCCGCCGTCACAGGAATGGGCTGGCCCATAAAACCCGTGGGTGGTACCTGAACAGAAAGGATCTGCAGTTTGCACTCCTGGGTGACGGGGATATTCACCAGTTCTTCACTGGTCAGAGTAGTGCCTTTTCTGTCCTCGTACTTTATTTCCACCGGAACGATGTATGTTTTCGCCGCCGCATTGGGATCTACATAAAGGTCAATATCTTTCTCCAGGACGGTTTTTCCCGGTATATAGTCAATAAAGAAGCTGTTACTGCTGTTCACTGGGGAAAAGACGGTCCCCCCCGTGGTTTTGCCGCCCGTAGTACCGGTAGAGGAAGAATCTTCAATCTTAATTACTCCCAGGGAAATCTTTACGTTCTTCACGGGCCGCTGGTTGGTGTTTTCAATATAAAGGCGCAGGGTAACAGTATTGCCGGCCAGCACTCTTTCCGCCGAAAGAGTATATTTATTGATAATGACCCAGGGGGTGGCCCCTATCCCCACATCTTCCCGGGGTAAAGGCAGATTAATGGTTTCCTCTACACTTTCTGTTTTATCACCCAGGTAGTCAAATTTAAGGGTCAGTTTCACTGTATTATTAGCCCGGGTATCCTTGGCCCGCAGCCGGTAGGTCACTGTTTCGTAAGTATTCTTCTCCAATTTGACAATATTCTTTTTATTAGAAATTTCCATGACCTCAAAATTATCGGTACCGTCCAGGAGAAGTGTCACGTTCCTGGCATCCGTCGTTTTACTCATGTTCCAAATCTGCAGGTGAACATCAAAGCCTTCCACCAGGTCGGGATTCTCGGGGCTGATGGAAGCTGATTTTACCAGGAGAACCGGTTTGGTCAGATCATAAGTAACAGGTATGGTAATAGTGGTGGAGGCATTTACTGTGTTCTGGAAAGAGGCATTCTGCCCGCTTAAGTTCACAATAAGCTTATAATCTTTGTTTTGGGCTTCCGGTTTTACCGTAAAGGCTACCATCACAGTCCTGGTGGCATTGCCGTCTATTTTATCAATGGTGGTGGCCTGACTGTCTTTAACGGTAAAGGGATCAAGGCTGTCCGTGCCTTCTACTTTAAAAGAGAGATTGAGGTTAAATCCCGGATTATTACTAATATTGCGAATAGACAGGGTCAGGTTAAATTCACTTCCGGCTACAGCCTGTTCACTGCTTACCTTTTCGATTAAAAGAACAGGATCAATAGAATCGATGGTTATGGTCCCAGCCCTAGCGGGCAGCGGCGCCTGAATAAGAATGAAACTTAAAAACAATACAATCATCAGACTCCCGAAAATCTCCTTTTTCCCCTGGGTTTTCATGCCGACACTCCTTTTTCTACTATTTTCGTTATTTGCCCGTCAACCATATGGATTACCCTGTCTGCATAGTGGGCCAAATCCAGGTCATGGGTAACCATGATGAGGGTTACCCCGGAAGCTTTCACCCTTTCGTACAGGATATCCATGATTTCTTTGGTCGTTTTACTGTCCAGGTTCCCCGTGGGTTCATCAGCAAAAATGATTTTAGGGTTATTAACCAGAGCCCTGGCAATACTGACGCGCTGCTGCTGCCCTCCGCTCATCTCCGTGGGTTTGTTCTTCAGGCGCTCTTTTAGACCCAGTTGAATTAAAAGATCCCGGGCACGTTTCTCCCGTTCCTTTTTCTCCACACCGTCAAAGATAAGGGGTAAAGCCACATTCTCCACGGCAGTGAGGGTGGGTATCAGATTATAGGACTGGAAAATAAACCCCATATGTTTTCTACGGAAATAAGCCATGTCTTTTTCTTTCATTTTCGTCAGCGATACTCCTTTAACCAGCACTTCACCGCGTACAGGTTTCTCCAGGCCCGCCATGATATGTAAAAGGGTGGTTTTTCCCGAACCCGATGTCCCCAGGATGCAGAGGAACTCACCTTGCGCTATACTCAAATTCACATTATCCAGGGCAGTGATAATTTCCTGCCCCAGACGATATTTTTTCGTGAGATTTTTGATTTCAATGAAAGCGGCCACTTGTACACCTCCTTAACTAAATTATAGACGGTAAAACTAGTAAAAAGTTCCAACATATATATGCTTTAAAAATATTTACATAACCAAAATTAACGGTATTTTTACAATATGTACAAAACCTTCGACAGAGTTTAACTTAATCCTGTTATAATTTTTCTTCCCGGCTGTTTCTGCTGTTACCGTGACAAGACATTCTTATTGAGGAACAGGAACTTTTTATATGGAAAAAACGTCTCTATTAATGTATAGACTTTAGAGGCTTTTTCCATGTCAAGCAGTCTTACCAGTTTTCCTTATCTCTGTTATAGTTGTACTAAGAAACTATTCTTTTGAATATTTGAAATCATCACTCACGGAGGCAAACGTATGTCTTTTAACAGCAACCTGCAGCGGGAAGTGGACCGCTGGGTAAAAGAAGGCCTCATTACCTCTGCCACAGCGGAAATTTTACGGCAGCGTTACCCTGTAACCAAAACCAGCATGACCCAGACCCTGGCTTTACTGGGCAGTATCCTTCTGGGTATTGGCGTTATTCTGTTTTTTGCAGCCAACTGGGAAAGCATGTCCCGTACTCTTAAGGTGGCTGTAGTGGTTTCATCTTTTACTCTGGCCTACCTGGGAGGGTATTACCTGCGCTATACGAAAGGCACTTACCCCAAGGTAGGGTATGCCCTGATTTGCCTGGGTTCTCTACTCTATGGCTCGGGCATCTGGCTCATTGCCCAGATTTTCCATATTGAAGCGGAGAGAGGTTTAGGCTTTATGCTCTGGTATGTGGGTGTGATTCCCATAGCCTATCTTTTTCATTCTTCCTTTAACCTCTTCCTGGCCCTGGCCACCTTGACTTCCTGGTTTATCGCCGGAAAATACCCCTTGAACTGGGCGTTCCTCCTTTACCCCTTGCTCCTGGCAGGCACCATTCTGCCCCTGGCCCTGCGCAAGAAAGATCAATTCAATTTTACTGCTGCCGTCATCGCAGGTTATATCTGGTTTATCCCCCTGGGAGTGAAACTGGCCCGTGTAAACTTTAGTTTCCAACTGGGGATCATCAGCCTCCTCCTTTTTAGCCTGCTTCTCTACTTTCTGCTCCAGCTGTTCCGGGAGGAAAAATGGATCTTTGGGAAAAACTTACTCTTCTCTCTCTCCCTGGTTGGTATGTTCGCTGCCCTGGCAGCCTTTAGTTTTAACGATTTTCTCCATGAATTTCTCGATAAACACCCGCTCTATAACTTCCCATATCTTGTGGCTGCCGTCTTGCTGGTTATAGGCGTGATGAAATTTAAGGAGAAATCCCTTACTGTACGTGATTTACCCCTGGGCTTACTGTACCTTTTAGTTTTTCCCTTTTTCCCGGAAACTGCCAGGAACAGCTTCTTACTCATTTTCAATAACATCTTTTTCTTTATTTACACTTTACTGGCCATCTACTACGGTTACTGGCTGAAACGTCCCCTTATCTTCAATCTCAGCATGGTGATGTTTGCTGTGGCCGTGATCCTTAAATATTTTGACTTCTTCTTCGCTCTTCTCCCCCGCTCCGTCTTTTTCATGTCCGGAGGCTTACTCCTTTTGTTGGGCAGTATCTTTTTGGAACACAAAAGACGTAAGCTCATTAAGACCATGGAGTGAGGTGAAAAGAAATGCTTAAAACATTAGCCGGTAATAAAAAATATTTGTTGATCCTGGTAATTCTCCTGCAGATCGGCATCCTGACAGCTATGGTGGTAAACAGCTACCAGATTATCGCCCGGGGTGACAAAGTTACCCTGAAGGTAGAGCCATTGGATCCCCGCAGCCTCTTCCAGGGAGATTACGTTATCCTGAGTTATCCCTTTAATAACCTGAACCTCAATAAAGTAGAACACGACCTGGACCTGGACAAAATCAATTACCAGCAGGATATTTACCTGGCCCTGGAACCCAAAGGAGAGGCCTGGGAACCTGTCCTGGCTACCCAGAACCCTGCCAGAGTTAAGGATAAAACTTATTTAACCGGCAAGGTTCTCTATCTCCGCCCGGAACCCCAGCCCATACTGCACCTCAAATTCAACATAGAAAACTTCTTTGTCCCCGAGGGTAAAGGCAAAGAAATAGAAAAACAGATCCAGGAAGGTGTCGTTTACGCCCAGGTCTCTGTTTATAAAGGAAAGGCCCGGGTAATGGGACTGGTAAGCAAGTAGCCGCAGCGCGGTTCGATCTCCGATTGCCGAATACACAAGTTTTTTTCAACTTCCTTGTGTACGGGCAACGGTAAAAGGTATAATATGGTTGGAGCCAAGTGTATCCATTAGATATCCTGATTTTAGCCGGAGCGCGGATAAGGGGGTTCTCATGATGAATGAAAATCAATTTGGTGTGCTTTTGGAAAATATTCTCGACAAAGTAAATGCTATTGCCGAAGGCCAAAAAAGTATGGAAGAACGTTTTGAAAAAAGATTCGAAGGTATTGAAAAAAGGCTTGATAACATAGAATCAGACGTACAAGAACTTAAAAGTGATATGAAAAAAGTCAAGTCTGATGTAAAAATTATTAAATCTTTTGTTGCTGCCCTTGACGAAGGAATCAATGATCATGAAAGACGGATTACCGCTCTTGAGAAAAAAATAGCCAATAAGTAGGAGACACCCGACATCCGAATAAAAACAGTAAAACCCAGGTCTTAAACCTGGGTTTGCTATTTAATTACTAAAGGAATATCCCCTCTTTAATTTTTAAGGAAATTATCTGATGTCGGAATTCGGAAAGCGGACAGTCCTCTTAGATTCCCAGTATCTCCCCAATAACCTCTTTGATTTCCCCTTTGTCACAAACCCGCTTGTGGAGGACCGGCTTCTTATCCAGGTCTTTCAGAGCAGGGTGAAGGGGCATACCGCTCACTTTACTCAATTCCTGCAAAACTTCAAACTCATCCTTACAATCAGTAGTTTGCTCACCTTTAATGGCCTCTAAGACACTGGTATTAAATTTGAAGGGGCTGGCAGTAGCATCAATCACTGTTTTGTGCATGTCACCGCTTTCTTTACGGTAATCTTCATAAACCTTAACCGCCACGGCTGTATGAGTATCCAGGGTATAGCCGGCGGCTGCAAAAACTTCTTTGATTGTGTCCAGAGTCTCTCTTTCTGTGGCAAAACCTGCGGCCATGATCTCATCCATGGCTTTTTTGGTATCTGCATCAACCTGAAAACGACCCGTCTTATTGAGCTCATCCATCCATGTTTTTATCTTTTTCCCATCGTGACCTGTCAGCTCAAAGAGAAATCTCTCCAAATTGCTGGAAATGAGGATGTCCATAGAGGGGCTGTTAGTTTGTTTAAACTCCCGGTTCCGGTCGTAAATCCCGGTATTGAAGAAATCAGTAAGGACTTTGTTTTCATTGGAAGCACAGACAAATTTATATACAGGTAAGCCCATTTTCTGGGCATACCAGCCGGCCAGGATATTGCCAAAGTTACCGGTAGGAACGACAAAATTAATTTTTTCCCCTGATTTTATTTCACCTTGAGTTAAAAGGTTCAGGTAAGCATAGAAATAGTAGACAATCTGGGGAAGGAGCCGACCCCAGTTGATGGAATTAGCCGAAGATAATTCATAGTCATGCCCTGCCAGGACAGCCTTAAACTCTTCATCGGCAAAAATATTTTTGACAGCGCTCTGGCAGTCATCAAAATTGCCTCTGACAGCCACTACATAAGTATTACTGCCATCGGTAGTGCTCATCTGCAGTTCCTGCACCCGGCTTACCCCCTGGTGCGGGTAGAAAACGATAATTTTAATGCCCGGAACATTTTTAAACCCTTCCAGAGCAGCTTTACCCGTATCTCCCGAAGTTGCCACCAGGATGACGATTTCTTTGTGGGCTTCCACTTTTCTTACGGCCAGGGACAAGAAATGGGGCATGATCTGTAAGGCCATATCTTTAAAAGCTGCCGTAGGCCCGTGCCAAAGTTCCAGGATAAAAGTGCTGTCATCAAGTTTAGAAAGAGGGGCTATCTCAGGGTGGGTAAAATTCTCTTCGTTATAGGCCCTGGCTACGCACCCTTTTATTTCTTCCGAGGAAAAATCCTCAAGGAAAAGGGAAATAATTTTCTCGGCCACCGCCTGATAGCTGCACCCTTTTAAAGCAAATATCTTCTCCAGGGAAAGCGTGGGAATTTGTTCCGGGACAAAGAGCCCGCCTGCCGGAACCATGCCCAGTTTAATAGCCTGGGCGGCTGATACTTTCTCATAATTATCTCTAGTACTGATATACATAACTCAAGCTCCTTTATATTAACGATTTCCGTCTTCCGTTTTCCGATTTCCGGAATATATTCAGGTTTTACGGCCTAGTTATTACCTTAAGGGATATATACTTTTTTCTATTGTATCTTTTCTTAAGATTATTTCAAGTCCCCCTACTGAATTTTCCTTTTGTTTCGGATATCGGAAGTTGGATAACGGATATCGTTACTCAATCCAGCCAGCCTCTCTTTTTAAAATGCCTGTACAATCCAAGCCCCAGGAGTAACATAACCAGGAGCACAGCAAAATACCCATATTTCCAGTCCAACTCGGGCATAAACTCGAAATTCATACCGTAGATACCGGCAATCAGGGTTAAAGGCA
>JAIHAN010000076.1 GCA_020054815.1 Peptococcaceae bacterium
CAGACGGTGAAGGACAGAAAAGAAGCCATGAAGGCTACGATTTATGGTTTTATCATTAACTGTGGTCTTTTGTTATTAGCGTCCGCAGTGTTGATCTCATTCTATCCCAAGATTTTACAGGAAAAAGTACCTGTCCTTTATGTGATTAGAAATGGTGTGGGATCCGGTTGGATGGAATTCATTATTTCCCTTTTAATCTTACTTGGAGTGGTGTCAACTGGTGTTAACCTCATTTATGGCGGGGCTAAAAGGATTATGATGTTGTGGCCGGGAGATTCCAAACAGCAGCACACCAGAAATATCATCGCATCAGGGATTTATGTAATAATAACCTGGGCCATTGCCTTATTCGGCTTAATTCCTTTAATCGCCAAGGGTTATGGTTATATCGGCTATGTTTCAATATTTGCAATTATTATTCCTGTAGTATATTTTGGCTTATTCAAGAGAGATAGAGTGGAGGAAGACATAAATATAAAAATGTAGCATCCTGTCCAGAAAAACAAGATGAAATGTAGGGGGGAATACATAATGGATGCTTTGAGAGAATTTAAACTAAGGTATGGTGACGTTGAACTTAGTGTCAAGATCCCGGCTGATCAAGTGCTGCATGTAATTGAGGGGAAGGAGTTCCCCCCTATCTCCGATATTCCCGGGGCGGTTTTGAGAGCCTTAGAAAAACCGATAGATTCACCTCCTCTAAGGGAAATTGTGAAACCGGGGGACCGGGTTGTCATTACCGTGAGTGACATAACCCGTGCCTGGATTAAAAATCATTTGTTTCTTCCGACCACACTTAATGTTTTAAACGAAGCAGGTGTACCCGATAGTAATATTGAGATTATTATTGCTGTAGGTGCTCATCGTAAAAATACGGAAGAAGAGTTTAAAGTATTAGTAGGAGAAGAAGTCTTTAGACGCGTAAAAAGAATATCCAACCATGATTGTCATGACAAGGCAAACCTGAAGTATATGGGGAAGACCAGTTCAGGTACCCCGGTTTATATAAACAAAACCGTTGCTGAGGCAGATAAAGTAATTTTAACCGGAGGAATTGTTTATCATTTTATGGCTGGTTTTGGTGGCGGCAGAAAAAGTGTATTGCCCGGTATTTCGGGCTTAGAAACAATTCAGGCCAGCCATTTGCTGTGTATGGCAGAAAAGGAAGGGGATGGATTGAAGCAGGCCGCCAGTTCCAGTATAACTTATGGTAATCCTGCCCATGAAGATATGATGGAAATCGCCGCTTTTCTAAAACCGGACTTTTTGTTGAATGTAGTTCTGACTCCAGCCGGCGAATATGCAGGTATTTTTGCTGGGAACTGGGTATCGGCCTTCTATAAAGGTTGCGAACTGGTAGAGAAAATATATGGCATTCCGATAGAGCAGGAGGCAGATATCGTTATAGCTTCAGCAGGGGGCTTCCCCAAGGACATTAATTTATATCAGAGTTCAAAAACGATGGATAATGCCTTTTACGCTGTCCGTAAAGGCGGTGTCGTCATTATACTCAGTGAATGCCGGGATATTTATGAGCCTTTGGAATTTACTGATTGGTTTCGCTATGACACACCCTTTGAAATGGAAAAGGCCCTTCGGGCCAATTTTAGGATTCCAGGTTATGTGGCTTTTCGAGAGGTTGAATGCAGTAAAAAAGCAACATATATTTTTGTTACCAGGGCGGAAAATGCCGAATTGATTAAAAAGGCCCAGATGATTCCGGTTACAACTGTGGAGGAGGCTTTGGAATTTGCCTTTGAAAAAGTAGGGAAAGATGCGAAAATTACAATCATGCCGCAAGGAGCCAATACCTTCCCTATTAAGAAATAATTTAAGAAAATAGACTATCAAACTTTTGCTCTACCTAGTGAAGATGCTCGTAATGTTGATCCAGCCACCAATCACTAGACTTTGATTTCTGCGGCAGCTTTGGCAATATGTTGATCCATTAAGATGGCCGCTAATCTAGCGTCTTTGGCTTGGATGGCCTTAAAAATCTCAATGTGTTCCAACACAGTTGCTTGAGCCCTTTCGTTATTAGTAAAACGTCTGGCACGGACTACCGTTAATGTCTCAAATATGTGTTCTGTTAATGTGAGAAGAAGTCTTAAACAGAGTTTATTCTTTGCTGCTTTGGCTACTAGATAGTGAAAATGTATGTCTGCTTGAATCCAGCCTTTGGGGCTATTAATGGACATTTCCATTTCAAGTAAGATATGCTGCATCTTCTCCAGGTCTGTATCATCGGCCCTTTCAGCAGCTAATTTAGCACATTGAGTCTCTAAAATTTGGCGAGTTTCCATTAGTTCAATCATAGAGTTTTGTTCAACAGAAAGAGAGATGGCTAAAGGCAGAATAATATCGTCTTTGGTTTTCTTTACATAAGTACCTGATCCGGGGATGATATCGATAAGCCCCAGGATCTCTAAAACCTTAAAGGCTTCTCGTAACGAATTCCTGCTGACATTAATCATCTCTGCCAGTTCACGTTCACTGGGTAGTCTGTCTCCTGGCTTAAATATACCTTTTTCGAACAGTTCTTGTAGTTGAATAAAGACTTCATTATAAACCTTTTTATGACGTACTTGTTGAAATACCATATAAACCTCCTAAATTCTTGATTTTTTCGAATTTTTACAACCCTGGTTTCTACAAAAGGAACTACTTTTCCTTGTTTTAGCTGGCAGCTTCTTTGTTAACCATCTAAAGTTTTACGAGAATTACTTTATACTTTAATTATATAACATTTTTTAGATATTTAATTTATTTATATCAAGGGGGGGGAAGAATGAGCAAATTTCTTTTGAAACAAAAAATTAAGGAGGGATTGCACGACAAAAGTGCCCGTATAGGACGTTATCGTGCTTTTGGGGCGATCAGGCCGGGTATGCTGAGAATGGTAGGACGTTATCCGGAATTGAGGGAGCGGTTAAGAAGTGTAAAAGAGTATTCTATTAAGAATTTACCAAAGCTTTTGGAACAGGCGGTTCAGGCTCTGGAGGGTAACGGCTGTAAAGTATTTATAGCCAATACGCCTGAGGAGGCAAGACAATATATTGGAAGGATAGTAGAAAAGGGCTTGGTGGTAAAATCTAAGTCCAATGCAGGAAAAGAAATAGAAATAACTAAGCACCTGGAAGGTCAGGGAGCTCAGGTTATTGAAACGGATTTAGGTGACCGGATTAATCAACTGGCTAAAAGCGGGGCAAGTCACTCCCTGGCACCGGCCATACACATTCCTATCGAAAGAGTTACGGAACTTTTTTCGAAGGAAGCTGGACAGGAGTTGGAGTGTGACCCTGATGCCTTAGTAAGAGCGGCACGGAAAAGTTTGCGCAAGTATTTGGAAGAAGCCGATGTAGGGATTTCGGGGGCCAATGCCGTTGTGGCAGAAACTGGTTCAATTTTCTTAACGGAGAACGAAGGTAATATCAGAGCAGTAACTAGTATGCCGAGAATACATATTGCCATTGCCGGTGTAGAAAAAATCGTTCCAGAGTTAAATGACGGGATCACAGTAATAAAAGCAGCAGCGGCCTTTGGTGTGGGCCAGGATATTGGCACCTATGTTTCTGTTATTTCCGGACCCAGTAAATATACCCCTGCCGATTTGGAATTTTTAGGTCACGGTCAAGGACCTGAAGAGGTTCATGTAGTGTTTTTGAAAGGGGGAAGAGATGCAGCTATTCAAGAAGGTTTCGAGGAATCCCTTTATTGTATTAACTGTGGCAGTTGTTTGAATTTTTGTCCCGTGTATGCTGAGATTGGAGATAAATATGGTTACAAGTACTTAGGAGGGCGGGGTACTGTCTTCTCTGCCTTTCACGCTGACTTGGATAAAGCCCAGGAGGCGGGACTGTTTTTATGTATCGGTTGTCAAAAGTGTTTAGAATCTTGTGCGGTGCGGATGAATACACCGGAAATGATTTCCCGTTTGCGGGCTAAAGTGGTGAATGAAGAAGGGCTGTCCTGGACGAAAAAGCAGGTCTTTAATATCCTGGCGGAAAATAAGCTGTCCAAATATTTGAAATTGGCCCGTACGTTTCAAGATATAGCCTTAAAGAGAAGCCCTGAAGGGAAAACTGCCACACTCCGTGTTAGTATGGAGACTTTGGGGATGCCCAGTAGCCGGCTTGTTCCTACTCTTGCCGGTCAAACTTTTAGAGAAATGGTTAAAGCTAAAGGACGAAGAGTTATAGAAAAACCCATTTTGAGGGTAGGTTTTTTTGCTGGATGTATGGTTAATTATGTGCAACCCGAATTGGGGCTTGATTTACTAGATTTACTGGGAGTTCAGGGCATAGAGGTTCTAATCTATGCAGAAGAAGGATGTTGTGGTTTGCCTATGCTTATGAGCGGGGCAACGGAAGAGGCCAAAGTCGTAGCTAAACATAATATAAACCTCTGGACTAAAGATACCTTCGATTATTTATTGTTTGTTTGTCCCAGTTGTGCTACCACTGTTAAGAAAGAGTGGGGCAACTTGCTGGAAAAAGATAAGGATGAGTTAGCAGAAAAACATCAAAAACTCTCCCCAAAGGTAATGGATGCTACTCAGTTTCTAGTGGACGTACTGAAGCTCAATATATCCATGCAAGGATTAAAGAGAAAGGTAACTTATCATGATCCTTGTCACCTGGTAAGGGGTCTAGCGGTAAAAGAACAACCGAGAAAGATCCTTCAGTCCATCCCGGGCGTGGAGTATGTAGAGATGGAAGACGCCGACAGTTGTTGCGGTTTTGGCGGTAGTTTTAGTCTTTTTTACTATGATTTAGCCAAGCGGATAAACGCTGAAAAGATAAATAAAATAAAAGCAACCAATGCTGATTACGTGGTTACGAGTTGCCCCGGTTGTATGATGCATATTCGTGATGGAATTCATCATGCAGGAAGTAAACAGAAGGTAGTTCATACTGTTCAACTGGTAGCAGAAGCCTTGAGAGGAGGGGACAAGTAATGAATAGACTTCAACAAATAGCCAGGCAAAGGGAAGAAACATTAAAGGCATATCCTGCTCTTGAGGGAGAACTCACCTCTATTCGTAAAGAAACCATAAATAACTTGACGGAATTAATGCAAAAGGCCCAGGAGAATTTACAAGCCAAGGGCTGTAAGGTTTATTTTACGAATACGGCTAAAGAAGCACAAGAATTACTGGGTGAAATATTAAAAGGGCAGGAACAGGTGGTAAGGGTCTATAGTAACACCCTTAAAGAAATTGAACTTGATACTTTTCTTGCCAAGAGAAACATCAAGGTAAATAAGTCCAACATTGGGGAAATAATCGCGGCTGAAATAAAGGTAGCAGGACAGGGCCATCCCGTGATACCTGCTTTGGGCCTAAGAGAAGAACAGATTGTTAAAGGTTTACAAAGCTATTTGGCTGCTTCGGAAAACTGGAATCCTCAGGAGTTGAACAGGCTGATTCACCAAAAAATTAAGGCTGCTATTGTAAAAAGTGAATTTGGTATTACCGGTCTTAATAGTATCATAGCTCAGAACGGGACAATTATCCTTGCTGAAGATGAAGGTAATGCCAGGGCAGTTTCCAATTTGCCTTACCGTCATATAGCTGTTGCAGGCATAGAAAAAATTTACGAAACGGCGGAAAAGGCCATGACGACCCTCCAGGGGGCAGCAATCTATGGACTGGGTAAAAAGGTACCAACCTACTTTTCCTTGATATCAGGGCCTAGCCGTACTGCCGACATTGAATTCAGAATGGCCTATGGCATGCATGGTCCTAAGGAGGTTTACGTTATCCTGTTGGATAACGGTAGAAGAGAATTGATCAAACAGGGTAAGGGTGAATTTTTGCAATGTGTGGATTGTGGTGCATGTTTTGAAGAATGTGCAAAATTAGCAAAAACTAACAAGTGGACTGAAATAACCCTCACCCCTAAAGCCATAGCTCTGGGTATAGTTCAAGGCAGAATTAGCAAGCCCAAAGATGATATGCCGGTTAATTCCTTCCCTTGCCCCGTTGGTATTAAGGGTGAAACAATGGTGCAAAATCTGCTAAGTATCAAATCCTTGGTATAAACGAATTATCTAAATATGGGGGAGGTAACCCGGAGCGGGGGTTACCTCCTGATAAGGGGGGGAGGAGATGATATAAATAAGAAATATTTTGAAAATACATAACAATAAAGTATTTTTAAATTAAAGGGGGTATTAACATGTTAGATATTTTATTGGCTGCCAGTCCGATTATTGTAGTTTTGGTCGGCATGATTGGCTTGAAGAAATCAGCCATGAAGGTTGGTCCTATAGCTATGATGTATACTATTATTTTAGGAATATTTTATTTTTCAGGTACCAGTAAAGAAATGCTTGTTTCCTTTGAAAAAGGTATTTTGGATGGTATAAAAATAGTTTGGTTGATTTTTGCTGCATTTACGATGTTAATGATGATGATGGGTACTGGAGCTATGGATAGGATTAAACAGGTAATAGCTGGTTTGACAAATGACCGCCGTATCCATGTCTTAATCATTGCCATGATGTTTGGTGTGTTTTTGGAAGGCGCCGCAGGCGCAGGAACCCCGGCAGCCATTGCTGCTCCCTTTTTAGTTGGGCTAGGTTTTTCCCCTGTGCTGGCTGCTACTGCTTCTTTGATTTCAAATTCTGTTCCGGTTTCCTGGGGAGGTGCAGGGGTAACGACCATAATGGGGTCTGCTGCTGTGAGGGATTTTATGACTGTTGAGCAGGCTTCTTCTATGGCAGGCAGGATTCATATGATAGGTGCCATTATACTTCCTTTCTTAATAATAGCTGTAATATTTGGGAGGAAGGGCTTTCGTGGGTTAATCCCCTTTATTCTTTTCTCCGGGGGCTTTATGTCGGTGACTTTATTTGTATTTTCTAACTTTATTGGGCCGGAAGTTACCAGTATGTCTACAGGCTTATTAACAATTATAGCTTCTTTAGTCTTCTTAAAGACGGTTAAAGTTAATACTCCCAAGGAGTTCCTATACAAGCCTGAACTCAGCAATGTGCAAAGCACTATGTCTACGTTTAGGGCTTTTTCTCCCTATTTAATTCTGATTATATTACTGCCGGCAGTTCGTTACTCCTTCCCCTTAAGTTCTTTAGCTAAATACGGCTATACTGTCTGGGTAGGAGCGGTGATATATAGTTCCGCCTTTTTAGGATCTTTAATCTTACGTGTAAAGCTGTCCGATTTTGGAAATTATTCCGTAACTGCCTTTAAAAAAGTTATTCCGGCCTTGGTAGCGATGTGTTCCCTCTTGGTGGTAAGTGATATTATGGTAAAAACGGGGATGATGAAATTGTTAGCCTCTACTTTAGCCGCTGTGGCTGGAAAAGGTTATCCATTCATTGCTGTAGCTATTGGTTCTCTGGGGGCATTTATGACAGGAACCAATTTAGGTTCCAACATTATGTTTGGCCCTATGCATGTTCAAGCGGCCACAACTCTAATGCAAAATCCTATTACAGTTTTTGCGGGGCAAAATGTGGGGGGCTCCATTGGCAATATGATTTGCCCCAATAATGTAGTTGCTGTTGCCACGACTGTAGGGGTTTTGGGGCGTGAAGGAGAGTTAATGAGAAAAGTATTTCCTGCCTTCTTGGTTTTTTTACTGATTTATGGTTTAGTAGCCGCGTTTTACACCCATTATATGTTTAGTAATTATGGGATTTAAGAGTTATGTACAGGAAAAGATTAAGATAATTTTAACAACCCTGGAGTTTTCTGATAGCATTTTTGGAGATTTAGCTTGTATCCTTATCAGCCAAAAATATCAGACTCTATAATAAGCTCATAAAAAAATTGACGCACTGATGAAATTTACAGAAACTCTACCACCAAACAATATGGTAAAATAAAAATAGGCAAATGGTGGATAGGAGGAGATAGAGAATGTTCATTTATTATGCTGGGATTATCACTTTGGCTATTGCTCTGGTTTTATTTGCAGTTTCCTCTCTTACCGGTGGTTTAACCCTGTACACCGGTTTGGCTTTCGGCCTCATTGTCTTCATTGCCTCGGTCATTGGTCTGTATGAGTATACACGGCGCCTGGCCCAGGAAGAATTGTTCAGTTTTCTTTATAATAACAGGGATTCTTTTAAACACCCCGAGCTGGTGGCCGAATTACGCAAAGAATTGATGGCTGCAGCTAAGAACAAAGATAAAAAGCAATATGAGGAAACCATGAAAAAAATTTGGTGCCTCAATGATCCCAAGATTTTTGCCTTCCTGGTGAACGAAGGCTACTAGGAATAACCCCGGTAACCGGGGTTTTATTTTTTTCCCCCTTTTCCTAAAGCCATTCTTATGATAAAATACAACTAATCATACAGAAATAGTCGGAAATAGGAGGAATAAAAAAATGATTCATAATGATATTACCAGTCTCATTGGGAAAACCCCCCTTGTCCGTTTAAACAAGGTAACGGAGGGAATGGGGGCTGAAGTACTGGCCAAAGTGGAATATTTTAATCCCGGAGGCAGTATTAAAGACAGGATCGCCCTTAATATGATTCTTCATGCGGAAAAAGAGGGACGTATCAACAGCGATACAGTGTTAATCGAGCCTACCAGCGGTAATACCGGGGTAGGACTGGCCATGGTGGCCGCAGCCAAAGGTTTAAAACTGATTTTAACCATGCCGGAAACCATGAGCATGGAAAGGCGCAGGCTTTTAAAAGCCTATGGCGCAGAACTTGTTTTAACTCCCGGTCCTTTGGGGATGAAAGGGGCTATTGAAAAAGCCCGGGAACTGGCGGAGCAAAATCCCAATTCTTTAATCCTGCAGCAGTTTGAGAATCCGGCTAACCCGGAAATCCACCGGTTAACGACAGCTCAGGAGATTTTGGAAGACACCCAGGGCAAACTTGATATTTTTGTGGCTGGTGTAGGTACGGGAGGTACAATCACCGGAGTGGCAAGTGTGATTAAAGAGAAACTTCCTCACGTTCAGTTTGTAGCCGTGGAACCTGCCGACTCACCGGTATTAAGCGGTGGCAACCCGGGGCCTCATAAAATTCAGGGCATCGGTGCCGGTTTCGTTCCTCAGGTTTTAGATACTGCGCTCATCGACCAGATTATTACTGTAAAAACCGGTGATGCTTATGAAACAGCCAGGGAATTGGCCAGGAAAGAAGGACTCCTGGTGGGGATTTCTTCTGGGGCTGCTGCTTTTGCTGCCCTGCAGTTAGCGAAAGACCCTGCCAATAGTGGTAAGAGAATTGTGGTAGTGCTGCCCGATACGGGTGAAAGATACCTCTCTACTGAACTGTTTGAAAGTTAAAGAAAACTTGGCTTGTACCGAGCCAAAGGCGAAGATAGAAGCCTTAGTTGCACTTATGCCCGTGGTATAAAAGGAAAACCCCAGTCGAAAGACTGGGTTTTTAAATTATCTGCTGGCTCCTACATAACAGCAGTTTTACCGGAAGCAGAACTCTGCTCTAATTCCTTGACCCACTCGGGGTGATGGGTTTTGGCCCATTCCCTGGCTACTTTACCATGCAGCAGGACCTGGAAAGTACCGGGGTTGGCGGCGGTACCCAAATAGGCGTGACCAAGTACGGCTGCAAAGAGCATAAGGGCGGAAAGACCGTGGATCAAAGCAGCGGCCATAGCCACGTTAATATGGTAGTTCTGGGGGAATGCCAGGATATCACCGGAAATGATGAGGAGGACACTGAGGGCTCCACTTAACCAGAAAAAGACCTTCTGTCCGGCATTAAGTTTACCTGCAGGCAGGTGCATCTCTTTTTTGGTGAGATAGCCCCCCATGTATTTAAACCATTCCCAATCGTATTTCTTAAAGAAAGAAGGTTTAAAGTAAATAACAATACTGATAAGACTGCTGATAGTAAAAATGATGCCCAGGGAAACATGGAACTTGAGAAGCCATTGATAACTTAATCCCAGAGTATTCACCTTAAAGGTGGCGAAAACTATGCCGGTGAGGGCCAGGAGTACGCAGCTGACCATACGGAAAAAATGAGTAAACCGTTCCAGGAGGGTCATACGGATTATTTCCGGTGGCAGTTTGACCAGTTCCTTGCCGTGGGGGCCTATGATGAAATAATGAGCGGCCACGCCCAGTACTACTCCGGAAATAGCCAGGGCAAAAAGAATAGCGATAAAGTCTATGTAATAATTAATGAGGGTTACCAGTAAAGAATTCATGTTGTTCCCTCCCCTTAGAATGTAACCAAAACCCTCTAAGATAAAGAGGGGTATGGGGGATATAAAATTGCGTTAGTGAGCTTTCAAGACAGCATGATGCGGGTCAGAATCGCCGCTTTCATGACAGGATTCACAGCTAAGAGTATCTTCTTTGAACATCAGCCCCCGGGCATTTCCGTGGGGGTTGTGACATTCGAGGCATGACTGTTCGGGTGTGAGATCAGCCGGTTTTTCGCCGCCTGCGTGACATACGTAACAGGAATCTTCATTAACGGCAATGGCTGCAGGGCTTCCCGTGGCGGCATGAACACCACCCGGACCATGACAGGTTTCACAGCTCATACCACCAGTGAGTTTGTTGGCACCGGGAGCCTGCAAAGCCTGGGCGGCCAGTCCCGGGCTATGGCAGGTGGCACAGTCTCCGTAATTTCGGACTCCCCAATCTTTTGTACCATTTTTATCGTAATCTTTTTCAACAGCGGGGGTTAGTTTCCAGGCGTTACCTTCTTTCTCCAGGTCAGCAATACGGTATAAGCCTAGATTGTCACTTGTAAATCCTGTACTTTGACTAAGAGAAGCCACAAGATGCTGGTCCGCCATGACGCCTTTAATGTCTCCCTGAGCTAAATTAAGATCTAATTTAACTGGTTTAGTCTTATTACCATCATCAAAAATAGTAACGGTTTGGTTCAAATTAAGACCGGGATAGGCGGTCGCTGCTTTGAATAAAGCGGCGTGGGTAGTTTTATTAAATGAGTCCATGATTGTATTGCTGTGACAGGATATACAGGTCTGTGAGCCCACATAGGCCGCTTTACTGATATCGAGGGCCTGGGCCTCTGCAGCACTGCTATTTGGAGCAGGGGCCAGGGGCTTTGCACTGGAACAGGCTGTAGACAGGACGGAAACGGCAAGCATTAGCGCAACCAAAGCCTTGGATTTTTTTTCCACTCCCTTTCATACCTCCCTTGCACTCTATTTAACAAAAGATTCCTATATCTAAAATATTAGCTTATGGCCAACATAAGTGTCAATAATATAACCGAATATTAAAATCAAATAAAAATGTAATATTAGAATAAATAAATTCATGTGAGAGCAGGAATTTACATAGTAAAAAGCAAATATACACTTAAGTCATAGTTGGGGTAAAGTGGATAGAAGGGGGAGGGCAACACTAAGGTGAGTAGAGTATGGTAATAATTAAATGGTAGAGATAAAGACAAAATTTCCAGGGATGTGAGAATATGCTGAAGTTCTTTTCTTCAATGCAAGCGGGTTTAGTTATTATGGGGCTGATTATCATTGCCTCCATTGTGGGAACACTCCAGCCCCAATCTTCCATATATCAAGCATTTTGGTTTAACGGGTTACTTTTACTATTGACCATCAATCTTACTGTGTGTACTTCTCGGCGCTTACCAGGGTTGCTGGAAAAATTCAAGGGTTTTTCGCCGGAAGATAAGGAAAAATTTCCTGTAGAACAAGGAATCCAGGTGGATAACTCACGAAACAGTGAGGCAAAGATTCTTGAGGCTTTAAAAAATAAAGGCTACAAAATTGACCTTTTCGCCGAAAGTGATTACAGCCGTATTGCGGCTCGTAAGGGTATGCTTTACCTGGTTGCTCCTCATTTGATCCATATTTCCCTGATTGTTATTTTTGTAGGAGCCTTAATTGGTTCTACCGGTGAAACAGCCAATGTGGGCGGTTATGTGGGAGATGTAACGGATATCCCGGAGAAGGTGGCTAAGTCCCACCTCCATCTAGAGATTAAAGATTTCAAGACTATTTATGATAAGGATAAGGCCGTCGATAACTGGGAATCCTCCATTGCCGTCCTGGCAGGCGATAGAGTAGTAGCCGAGGGGACCACAAAAGTAAACCATCCTTTCAAATATAAAGGGATGACCTTTTATCAAAGCGGGTATGGGTATAACCATATGATAGAGGTAAAAGGAGAAGCTGAAGGCAAGCACCTCATTCCCCTCAATAAGGTTCTATCATTGGCAGGAAGGATGTTTAAAATAGAAAAAGCCCCGGGAACGGGCTATGTCTTAAAGGTATACGAGAGTCATACCAAGTTCGACACTTATGAATTAAAAGAAGGGACCGTTGTCAATTTCCCCAATGCTACGACTATGAAATACCTGGGAGAAAAACCCTATACGGTACTGAAGGTGAAAACAGATCCCGGCACCCCTGTGGTCATGGGCGGATTCTTCCTGATGACCCTGGCTTCCTTTCTTTTCTGGACCGGAAGCTACCGTGAGATTAAAATAGGATTTAATCACACAAAACAACTGGCAAGATTTCAGGTGATATGCCGGAATAAAAGCGTGCAGGAAGAACTGCACAAAGAACTGACTGCTTTATTATAAAGGGGGTTCGTTTGTGGAAACCACATTACTCTATATACTGACTACGTCCGGGGTTTTCTTTTTAGCCGCTGCCATCTTTTATATTCTTAATTTTTTCAATCATGGGGAGACCAAGGCGCAAGTAGCATCAGGTGCATCTTTAATAGGTTTTTTAGGTACTACGGCGGCCCTTGTGGTTTATACCATAGGGGTAGGGAGAGTTCCCCTGGCCAGTATGTTTGAGTTCGGGCTCTTTTTCCTATGGAGTATTATAGGAATTCACCTGTTCATCGAATATAAATATAAACTGAAGCAATTAGGGTTTATCGTTCTTCCCATGGCTTTTTTTATGACTCTATGGCTTTTAATGATTGAGAAGGGGTCCAGGCCCTTGATGCCGGCCCTGCGCAGTAACTGGTTGTACTTTCACGTTTTCACCGCCATCATGGCCTATGGCGCTTTTGCCGTATCTTTTGCCGCAGCTCTTCTTTACCTCATTAAGGAGGGGGCAGGAGGGAATATGGCCAGGAACTTACCTCAGTTGGAAGTTCTCGATCATTTGACTTACAAAATTATTATGGTAGGTATGCCCTTTTTAACGCTCTGTATTGTCACGGGTGCCGTTTGGGCTGAATATGCCTGGGGGAGTTACTGGAGCTGGGACCCTAAGGAAACCTGGTCATTAATAACCTGGTTTGTTTATGCCGTTTATCTTCACGCCCGCTTCGTGGCTAACTGGAAAGGGAAGAAAGCTATCTACCTGGCTTTAGGCGGGTTCTTGGCTGTACTTTTTACTTTCTTCGGGGTAAACCTGCTGCTTCCCGGCCTGCACAGCTATAAATAAGAATGAAGATAAAAAAAACGCAAGCTCTATGCGTTTTTTAAAAAAAATTATTCGTTTGACAGTAACTCCGGTATTAATCCTTTGACAACGGTGA
>JAIHAN010000002.1 GCA_020054815.1 Peptococcaceae bacterium
CCGCAGGCAAGGATAAAGAGGGCCGCCGTAATAACGTAAGGACTTGCGCTTTGCCCCATGGCGCCAATCACTACATTAGCAATCATTTTACCGGCACCGGTTTTGTCAAGGGCTTGGGCCAGAGGCAGCATACCTGCAAAAAGGAAGATGGTGGTCCAGTCAATGGCCCGGTAAGCCTGCTTATCTGTCATAACCTTGGTAATAACGAGGACTAAAGCGCCAACTACTGCCGAAACGTGGAGGGGAACATTGATTTGTTTTTCAAAGACCATGGCTAGCACAGTGCCGATCAAGACAACTAAAGAGATCATTTGTTTAGTAGAACTGACTTCTTTAACTGTCCCACCCTCAGCCTTCACAGCGGCATCAACTTCCTGTTCGTTTATAACCCTGTCGGGAATCAGCTTGTAGCCGAGGGTTACCATATAAATGATACCGGCAATTGTTAAAGGAATCCCGATCCAGGCAAACTCGAAGAAACTGAATGTCCCCAGTTTAGCTGTTTCCAGAGCACCTTTGACAATCAGGTTAGGCGGTGTACCAACCAGGCTAATAATACCACCGAGACCGGCTGCCAGAGCCAAAGGCATTAAAAGCTTAGAACGGCTGTAGCCGGCAGAGGCCGCAATACCTAAGGTCACAGGCATCAAGACGGCAGTGGTACCAGTGTTGGATAATACGGAAGACAAAGCAGCAGCTATCGCCATAATGGCAACAATTAATCCCTTTTCACTTTTACCTGCTACCTTAACAACACTATCACCAATCTTCTTGGCAACCCCGGTTTCAAAAAGAGCCTGACCTACAACAAACATACCGGCAAAAAGAATAACGTTGCTGTCCATCAGTCCACTAAAAGCTGTCTTAGCGTCTAATACACCAGTGAGGTGCAGGGCCATGGCCACAGACATAGCAGTAACAGCCAGAGGTATAATTTCTGTCACGAAGAGAACCGCGGCAACCGCCAGAATAAGCAACGTAATTGTTGCTGCTGTCATTAACATCAACCTCCACTTTCTTTTTTCTTTAGTTCAGCTCAAACATGGTGCTAAACTAGAGTTATCCAGGGAGTCAACCCAGCCCGACCTTGGTTAAGGCCGAGCAGCATTGTCAGGGGTGTTGGCCATCACCCTTCTTGCCTACGCGGATTCACACTTTACCGCCTCAGTAAGACGATGTGTGGCCGCTTTCCTTTGAAGGAAAGCGACACTGAGCAACCTGCTCTATTTAAATCGGTGTTATTTTAACCGATTTAAATCTCCTCCAAGGGGACCCAGTTACTTTGCTTATCCTTTGGGTACCCCTCAATTAGTTGGCAGTTCGCAGTTGGCAGTTGATAGTATTATTACTGCACCGCTTCTGTGTCCTGACCATTTTTTCTAAATTTGCTACAGCTATATATTTTATTTAATTTTCATGGTGCCGGTTTCGATAAAACGCTGGTGCCAGGAAAGAGCTTCACTTAAAAGATGGGGTGTATGGGCCTGTTTTCCTAAGGTCTTAATCGCTCTTTCATAGTAATCTAAAAGCATGGGTCTGAAATCGGGATGGGCACAATTGTTGATGATTTCCAGGGCCCTTTCTCTGGGGGATTTATTACGGAGGTCAGCCACGCCGATTTCTGTGACAATGACGTTGACATCGTGTTCTGTATGGTCAATGTGCGAGCACATAGGAACAATACTGGAGATTTCCCCGTTTTTTGCCGTAGAGGCGGTAGTGAAGATGGAGAGGTAAGCATTTCTGGTGAAGTCTCCGGACCCACCTATACCGTTCATCATGCGGGTTCCCATAATGTGTGTAGAATTAACATGCCCGTAAATATCCACTTCTATTGCAGTATTCATACTAATAACGCCAAGACGGCGGGCAACTTCGGGGTTGTTGCTGATTTCCTGAGGACGAAGAATGATAGTCTTCTTATAGTTCTCAATATTGGCGTAGAATCTCTTTAAGCCTTCAGCCGAAGGGGTCATGGAAGTACCGGAACAGACTTTGAATTTCCCGGCATCAATCAGGTCCAGGGCAGAATCCTGGATCACTTCGGAGTAGAATTCCAGGTCGGTGAAATCGGATTCTAAAAGACCTGCCAGTACAGCGTTGGCTACGCTGCCTACCCCCGATTGTAAGGGAAGGAGATTTTTGGGGAGACGACCGGCGGCTACTTCCTTCTTGAGGAAACCAATAAGGTTTTTGGCCATAGCCCTGGATTCGTCATCAAGGGGCGCCAGGGGCCGAACATTGTCGGGAATATCTGTGACCACAATGGCAGCAATCTTTTCAGGACCACACTCAATGTAAGGAGTACCAATTCTCTGCCCAGCTTTGGTGATAGGAATGGGTTCCCGGTTAGGGGGATCCTGGGGAATATAGACATCGTGCATTCCCTCTAGCTCAAGGGGCTGGCTGGTATTCAATTCGATGATAACCTTTTTCGCCACTTTTACAAAGGTAGGGGAATTACCCAGGGAAGTAGTAGGAACAATATGGCCTTCCTCAGTAATCGCACAGGCTTCAACAATAGCAAAGTCAATATCGCCAAAATACCCGTAGCGCACCTGCTGGGGAGTATGGCTCAAATGCTGGTCCTGATACTGGACTCCATTAGGATCATTTAAGGCTTTACGCATTTCATTACTGGTCTGATAGGGCAGGCGCTTATTCACCACACCGGCGCGGGCCAGAGCCCCGTCTAATTCATCACCCACGGAGGCACCGGTTAATAAATTGATTTTCAGCTTTTCTCCTGTCTCCTGAACCCGCTTGGCCAGGGCCAAAGGTACGGCTTTAGGATAACCGGACGGGGTAAAACCGCTTGTACCGATATTCATGCCGTCTTTGATCATGGCAGCTGCCTGCTCTGCAGACATTACTTTATCAAGAAGCTTTTTGTTTCTAATACGCTCTTGATACATCTTTTTCCCTCCTTGTAAATGTTTTATATATCTTAAGTTTATATATCTTAAGCCTGAGGCTTAAGTGACACTGGGTTGAGCATTACGCCATGCTACATAATCCCGGTATATTTTCTTAATTCCCACAATCAGGGCCTTCCTCACTTCACCCTTATATCTTTTTTCAATGCTCTTAAGGATATTCTCTATATCATTCAATAGATTCTTTTGCACAAGAAGATTGCTGAAAAAGGTCTTGGCCACTTCAGTACTGAAAGTGCATTCTGCATCCAGTATACGTGAATCTTCTGGGTCAATCTCCATGGCAATGGTTAAAACACCATAGAGCTTTTCCGCCGTTAGCCCTGCGGCGGGTTTGGTTTGAGCACTGAAAAACAAGGTATCGGCCATTTTATCACCTCCGTAGGAACGGTTACCACCACTTCTATCCTTAAAACGGAAAGGAGATTGAAAATGATTTCACGAAAACACGGCAAATTTAGATTATTATAGCTTCTAATTGCCATAAAAAAACCTGGCAAGATATGCGGCTAAAATACAATAAGCAGCATAACCAGCCAGGTTTTACTTACTTTCTGCCGGTGATGGTATTCACCCTGCCGTAAGCAAAATGGTAGTTCCAATCAAGTAGCGACCCGCCTCTAGAGAGGCGTAGACCATACTCTTTTAGTTATTTATTTACACATGAAACCTGGGACTTGTTTTCATAGTAAGTAAGCCATTTTTCGTACATAATCTTAAGACCTGTGACGATGGCTTTTCGTGCACTGCCATAATACCTCTTCTCAAAACGTTCCACGAGATTTTCAATCCCATCAGTTAAGCGGTACCCTATGACCAGCTTTCGGAAGAAGTTCTTCCCCACGTTCGTAGCAAGGGTACAATCAGCATCGATAATTGTACCATCACAGGGATTTACTTCCACACCCACTGCTATTACTTCATACAGCTTCTCAGCAGTGATCGAGGAAGGTAGTTTGGCATAGCCTGTAAAAAATAAAGTTTCTACAACTTCAGCCTGCCCAGAGCTTTCTGGACTTTTCACCTATCCCCCTCCTCCCCATAGTCCTATTCTTCAATAACATTATATAGCAGTGTGAAATAATGTTCAATGGTACAAAATTGCTATTATTATCTCAATGTTAACTCATCGTTTGCCAATTGTACATATTCGCTATTTAACGACAAAATCCTCTTATAAAAAATTTTTTTATAAAATATCTCTCCGGTAAAAATTCAAATAAAAATTAGAAAAGGGGGAATCCCCCTTTCTAATTAATACATATATATTACTTAGGGAAGAAAGGCCAGATCATAGGAATGAGAATGACGGAAACCACAAACATAACGAGGATTAAAGGGACACCCACTTTAACATAGTCCATAAACCTATAGTTGCCAGGGCCCAAAACCAGAGTGTTAGGCGGGGTACCTACAGGTGTGGCAAAGGCACAGGAAGCAGCAATACCAACGGCCATCAACACCGCTCTGGGGTCTGCACCCAGACCTTTAGCAATAGCAATACCGATGGGGGCCAGAAGAGCAGCACTGGCAGTATTGGACATGAACTGAGTCAAACCGCAGGAGAGAATGAACAAGCCGCCAGTGATGACATAGGGACTGGCATCCTGACCAATAGCTCCGATAACCACATTGGCAATCATCTTGCCGGCGCCTGTTTTATCCAGAGCCTGAGCCATGGGAAGCATACCCGCAAAAAGGAAAATGGTGGTCCAGTCGATGGCGCGGTAAGCTTGTTTATCTGTTAAAACGCCGGTAATTACCAGAATGAGGGCACCAATAGTGGCAGAAACGTGAAGACCTACACCCAGCTGTTTTTCAAAAATCATAGCGAAAACTGTGCCAAGCATGACAACGACAGAGATCATCTGTTTTGTAGGGCTAACCGCAGATTTACTGCCTGCCTCAGCTTTAACGGCAGCAGCCACTTCGCTTTCATCCACCCCCCGGTCGGGAAGGAGTTTATAACCGATAAGAACCATATAAATAATACCGGCAATAGTAAGCGGAATACCAATAAGTCCATATTCGAAGAAACCAAAGGTTCCCAGCTTAGCAGTTTCAAGGGCCCCTTTAACGATAAGGTTGGGAGGGGTACCTACCAGGGTAATCATACCGCCGAGTCCGGCACCGAGAGCTAAAGGCATCAACAATTTTCCACGGCTATAACCGGCGGCAGCAGCGATACTGATGGTGACAGGCATTAAGACGGCAGTGGTACCTGTATTGGAAAGTACCGAAGAAAGCCCCGCGGCTACGACCATAACCGCAACCAAAAGCGCTTTCTCATTTCTACCGGCAATTTTAACGACACTGTTACCGATTTTTTCGGCAACGCCTGTTTCAAAGAGAGCCTGACCAACAACAAACATACCGGCAAAAAGAATAACGTTACTGTCCATGAGTCCACTGAAAGCTGCCTTGGCATCCAGCACACCCGTTAGGGTTAATGCTACCGCCACGGACATGGCTGTAACAGCCAGGGGAATAACTTCAGTAACAAAAAGTACTGCAGCACCAGCCAGAATGAGCAACGTAATCGTTGCAGCTGTCATTTAAATCACCCTCCAAAAAATTTTTTTCTTCACTTTTTTACTTCTTTTTTTCTAAACCATCTAAATCTTCCTTACTTCAGCAACCTGTTTCATCATCACCTCCTTGAATCGTGAAAGAATAAAAAACCGACCTAGCTACTTGTTTAAGTAGCTGGTCGGGCTTTTGCAAAAACAGGTACACGCCAAAGGTACCTGTGGGTCCCACTATTGACCCGGGCCAAGCTATTTAAACATACAAGCACTTATTAAGATAAGCACTCCCATGTTACTTAGCCGGGTCTTGCTCCTTAGGCGCCGCACAGGGTCGCTTGGGGCAGAACTCGTCTACCTCGCAAGGGGTGTATGAAATTTAGAATAACTATTCGTTGTCTCTTTGTGAAATCCTTCTTTATACTATAATCTACATTATTTTTAACATTTTCACAAGACATTAATTATAGGTAACGGCCATCTTTACCACGGAGGGAAACATCTCCCACCATCACAGAACGTAGCTTACCTTCTTTTGTTCTTACCACAAGACAGCCTTCTTCGTTAATATCTTCAGCTATTCCGCTAAAACTCTCCTCGGTGGAAGACACCATTACTTCTTGTCCCAGTGTCGAAGTTAAGCTCCGCCAGTGCTTAAGTACCGCCGGAAAACCCTCGGTTAGATATATTTCGTATTCCTTTTCCAATTCTTTTAAGATGGCCTTCAGGAGTCCCACCCTGTTATATGTGGTATTCCCGGCCACAGCCAGGGAAATCGCTTTTTCCTGCAATTCGGGGGGAAAGTCAGCCATCTCCTGGTTCACATTAATACCAATACCTACAACTACATAATTAATGATGTCTATTTCGGCACTTAGCTCAGTCAATATACCACAAACTTTTTTACCCGAGAAGAGGATATCATTAGGCCATTTTATGGTGACCGGAAGCCCCGTATAATCCCGGATAGCACGGCAAACAGCCACAGCTGAGACAAAGATTAGCTGTGGGGCAAGAAATGGTTTAAGAGGAGGGCGCAATACCACGGAAAACCAAAGACCAGTGCCCGGGGGAGAAGCCCAGGGACGGCCTAAACGGCCCCTGCCGCTGAGTTGCTGGTCAGCTACTACCACCGTACCGTGAGATGCTCCTTCGGCAGCCTTTTTTTTCGCTAAATCATTCGTAGAATTAACTTGTTCAAAAACATAAAGTTCCCGGCCTAAAATTTCCGTCGCTAAGCCGATTTTTATCTCTTCCGGCTTAAGAATATCGGGACGGGAGAGCAGGCGGTAGCCCAGGCGGGGCGAAGAATCAATCTCATACCCCTCTTGTTTTAAATTGTTTATTTGCTTCCAAATAGCCGTTCTTGTTACATGAAGCGTTTTACTGATTTGTTCCCCGGAAACATATTCCCCCTGGTTCTCGATAAGCATTTGTAATATGGCTTGTTTCATGTCTTTTTCCCCTTGTCTTGTACTTGTTTCCTAAAACCAGCTTATCCTAAGAGAGAAATTGTTGCAATAGCGTAGTGTTTCTGATAAAATAACAAGAGTGATGCTATTTCTAGGTATTTCCACAGGCTCAAAGGAGGTGGATTCTATGTCATTCAAATGCGACGTTTGCGGCAAAGGTAAAGCTACCGGTATGCAGGTTAGTCACTCCCACATCAGAACAAAAAAGACCTGGTCACCTAACCTTCAACCTGTGCGAGCTATCGTTAACGGTACTCCTAAAAAATTAAGAGTGTGCACTCGCTGCCTCCGTTCCGGCAAGGTACAAAGGGCCATCTAATTTAGTTGATAGTTGATAGTTGGTAGCCAATTAGTAACTAGTTATTAGCTGCTAGTGAAATTAAATTTAAGTATTTTTATTACTGTCTAAATAAAGAAGCGGGATTGTCCCGCTTCTTTTGTTTATTCTCCCATTCACGCTACTAACACGTCGGAATTCGAAAAGCGGACGTCGGATATCGCTAATAGCTTCTAATTTCCTCCAGCAAAGCCTCAATCTCCTCCCGGGAAAAATGATACTGCTTATTACAGAAATGGCAGCGCAGCTCGGCGCCCTGCTCTTTCTCCAGCATATCTTTCAATTCTTCGGGCCCCAGGCTGATTAAGATTTTTTCCAGGCGTTCTTTCCTGCAGCGACACGAGAAGCGCCAGTCTTCTTCCGCCAGTACTTCAAAAGGGATGTTGCCAAAAACCTTCTGCAAAATCTCAACTTCCTGGAACCCATCGGCAATGAGATTTGTAACAGGTGGTACCTCCCCAATGTTTTTTTCGAGCTGAGCGAGGGTGTCTTCTTGGGCTCCGGGAAAAGCCTGGATAAAATATCCCCCTGCTGCAATGCAAGTATGGTCCCGGTCAATTAACACTCCCAGAGCAACGACAGCAGGAGTTTGTTCCGACTGGTGAAGAAAATAGGCAAAGTCTTCCGCAATTTCCCCACTGACCAGCGGGCTGCTCCCTGTATAAGGTTCTTTAAGACCTAAGTCTTTGGTAACATAGATAAATCCATCCTTGCCCACAGCTCTTCCCACATCCAGTTTGCCCTGGGATGTAGGCGGCAGATGGACATGGGGTTCCTGCACATATCCACGTACGGCGTAATTGGCATCTGCCTGGGTAATAATGCCTCCCAGGGGACCATCGCCGAAAATGCGGACTGTAAGGGTATCCTCACCTTTAAGATTCAGTCCCAAAAACATTGTCCCAATCAGTGCCCTTCCCAAGGCCGCGGTAGCCGTTGGCGAGGTCTTATGGCACCGTCTTGCCGTTTCTACCAGCTCTGTGGCTATACAGGCCGCTGCTCTTATGGAACCGTCCCGGGTAGCGGCCCGGATCAACCTGTTATGCAAAATAGACCCTCCTTGTCACCAAATAAATTTAAATCCTTTCCTCCCTCAACCTGATGACCAGCAATAGACCTTCTCCTATTTCAATACTCACGCGCTTTTCCGCAAAGACATTACTGATCCCGTTAGGGACCCCCATGGTAAAAGTTCCTCCCGGTACCTGGTAGAGAAGGCCTTCAGTGCGAATCCCTGTGACAACCTGGCTTAATGGTAAGAGGGATACCTGATTACCCCGCTCCCCTTCTAGAACCATGGTCCGGGAAACCAGCATAATCTCCTGAGTTTCATCCACAATGCGGATTTTAGCGTGTCTGCCCTGGGGTAAAGCCAGTAACATGACATTGGCATAAGTATGGTCGAAACGTCCACCCAGGCAGCCCAACAAATCCACCTGTGTGTATCCCATTTCCAGGGCTTTTAGAAGGGCCAGGTGAGTATCGGTAAAATCTTTCTCCCGGGGATATTGCTCTAACGGCACACCGGCTATCCATAATTCCTCCAGTTCCAGTTCGGTAAGGGTATCAAAGTCCCCCACTACCAAATCGGGTAAAAGGCCCATTCTTTTAGCGTGTCTCGCGCCGCCATCGGCACATATGAGGAAATCGGCCTGAGCCACAATCTCTTTATGAAACTCTACATCGTTGAGGGAGCCGCCGGCTATGATCACACATTTCTTGTCAGACATGGTTTCACCCCGTTTTAGTTGATAGTTGTTAGTTGTTAGTTGGTAGCAGTTTAGTTACTAGTTATTAGTTACACGGTAAGCGGTAGTCGGAATTCGGTGGTCGGTTAACGGTTTACGGTTCACGATTATGCTCAGGTAGCAAAACCTTCATTCTAATTGATAATTTCAGGGTATTTTCGGAGAGCGGATATCGGAAATCGGATAGTCGAAAAAAAGCCGCACAAGGCGGCTTATTTACGTCTGGGCGTATTCCATCAGCTGGGCCACGGCCTGAGCAGGATTGGGATGATTAAAGACAAAAGAACCTGCTACCAATACATTGGCCCCCGCTTCTACCACCAGGGGAGCAGTTTCTTTATTGATACCACCGTCCACCTGTATATACAGTTCCGGATTTCTCTCCTTAGCCCATTCCTTGAGCAGGCTAATCTTTGGCAAAACATTGGGAATGAAACTCTGGCCGCCGAAACCGGGATTGACACTCATCAACAGCACCATATCCAGGTCCTCCAATACGTACTGGATAATATCAAGAGGCGTGTGGGGATTGAGGGCTACACCCGCTTTAGCCCCTGTTTCTTTAATGGCCTGGATAACCCGGTGCAAATGAGGGCAAACCTCGGCGTGTACGGTTAACAAGTCCGCTCCTGCAGCCCGGAAATCCCGGAGGTACATTTCCGGGCGCTCCACCATTAAATGCACATCAAATAAAAGCTGGCTTTTGGGTCTTAAGGCTTTGACCACTCCGGGGCCGATGGTGATATTGGGGACAAAGTGACCGTCCATCACATCGATGTGCAGCCAGTGGGCACCGGCCTTCTCTACATATTGAACAGCCTCACCCAAACGGCTGAAATCAGCGGATAAGATCGATGGGGCCAGTAAAACCATGTTAGTACCTCCTCTCCTGTTCAATAACCTCTTCTAAAATACCTATATACCTCTCGTATCTCATTTTATCCAAATTCCCCAAGGCTACTGCTTCTTTGACGGCACATTGGGGTTCATCACGGTGTAAACAGGTCGTAAAACGGCACAGTTGTTGATACTCAAAAAAATCGGGATAATACTTGATCAACTCTTCCCGCTTTAATTCTTTGGGTAGATAAATACTGCTAAAGCCAGGGGTATCAGCAATGAAGCCGCCTGAAGACAAGTGAATCAGTTCCACATGACGGGTAGTATGTTTTCCCCGTCTCATTTTTTCACTGATTGCTCCTGTTTTTAGAGAAAGACCGGCTTCTAAAGCATTGAGCAAACTTGACTTGCCCACTCCCGAAGGACCGGCAAAAACTGAGATTTTATCTTGGAGAACCTCTTTTAGCTGGTCCAGTCCCCAGCCTTTTTTGGCACTGGCCAGAATAGAGGAGAACCCAGCTTTTTCATATACTTCTTTTACCCTTTGGGCCTCATCGGGAGATACCATATCACATTTATTAAAACAAAGTATGGGAACAACTAAATTGTACTGGACCATCACCAGCAGTCTGTCTAAAAGCCAAAAATCCGGTTCCGGATTGGCCAGGGCGGTAACAATCACAGCCTGGTCTACATTGGCAACAGTTGGCCGCACCAGCTCCGTTTTGCGGGGCAGCACCTGTTCGATCACTGCCTTCTTCCGGTCTTCATCGAGGATAGTCATGATGACACGGTCCCCAGGAAGAAACGTCTGCTTCTTTACCCGGAATTTACCCCGTAAGGAACATTCCCAGAGGCTGTTCCCATCCCACACATAGTAAAAACCGCTATAACCTTTGGTTATAATTCCTTCTCTGGTCATAACCATCACCTAGCTTACCGGAACCGGTTTCCGTTCCACCAATCTTTCGTTTACATAGACTTCAATAAAGCCGGAACCGAAATAACTGATACGCCGCTTCACGATTTCTCCTCCGCTGTGTTTTTTTTCATAAGCCACATTAACCCCCCGGTCATCGTTGACAACAATTCTAACAAGACCGTCGTTAGGGAGCGTTACCGTAACATTGGCCTGTTCTCCTGTGGGACCAGGCCCTGCACTGACCACCAGGTTGACAGTGGAACCCTGCAATATTTCGCTTTCCGGCCCAGGATCCTGGCGAATGACCTGATCTTTGGGGTATTTATAATTAGTTTCCGGTTGAACCACACCAAGGATTAGTTTATTATTCTCCAGAATAACCTTGGCCTGGTAAAGGGGCAGACCAGTGAGATTTGGCATCTTAATCCAGATAGGTTCGGGGCCTTTGCTAACCACAAGGTTTACGGCAGTCCCCTTCGCCACCTGTTTATCTTTGGCCGGTTCCTGGTGAATCACTTCATTGGCGGGAATCTGTTTATGATAAACCCGCGTCACTTCCCCCACCACTAACCCTTCATTGCCCAGGGTAACTTGAGCCACTGTAAAAGAACTGTTCACCACATTAGGAACAGTGACCATGGTCGGCCCTTCGCTGACGAGCACATCCACGGTGCGGCTTTTTTTCACAATTTCACTGGCACCGGGGGATTGAGAAGTAATTAGTCCTTTGGCAATGGTGGGATGGTTCACGGATTGTACCTCACCAAGGCTTAAACCCACTTTTTCCAGTTCTTCCCTAGCTTGTTCCACGTTCATTTCCACGATATTGGGCACAGTCACATCACCTCTGGCCAAGACCGTTGCCGATAAGTACATCCCAATGGCAAAACCCAAAATGAGGAGGACAATCATGACCCAGGTCCACAGCTTCAAGGGGGCAGCCAGGTCATTTTTTCTGGGCTGCTCCCTATGCAACTGGGGTATGGCAATAGTATCCTCGGTTACGGTTTTATCCACCGGTTTATGTTCCAGCCGGTTGTAAAGAAGCGCGGAGATCAGATCCTGGCGCAGTTCCCGCACGGAAGGGTAACGGTGAAGGGGCTCCTTGTCCATAGCTCTCAGGATCACCTGTTCCATAGCCTCACTGATAGCCGGATTTATCTTACGGGGAGGGACAGGGTCAGATTGTAACTTCTTCAAGGCAATACTGATAGGGGACTCGCCTTCGAAAGGCAGTACGCCTGTCAGCATCTCATAAAGCACAACTCCCAGGGAATAAATATCGGATTTTTCATCGGCAATTTCTCCCTTGGCCTGTTCCGGGGAAAAGTAATGAACAGAGCCCATGATACTGCCGGTATGAGTCACCGTCGCCGTGGTCATGGCCCGCGCAATACCAAAATCCGTGACCTTCACTTTTCCGTGGGCAGTGATGATAATGTTATGGGGTTTTATATCACGATGAATAATCTGGTTGTCATGGGCGTGTTCCAAAGCATCACAAATCTGCTTAGCAATATCAACAGCATCTTTAGGTGAAAGAGGCCCTTCTTCTTTAATAATCTCTTTAAGATTTCGCCCCTGAATGAATTCCATCACCAGGTAATAGGTTTCTTTTTCTTGCCCCACATCATATATGCTGACGATATTGGCATGAGAGAGACTGGCGACAGCCTGGGCTTCCCGCCTAAAACGAGCCACAAATTCTTCATCACTGGTAAATTGCTCCCGCAAAACTTTAACAGCTACCAACCTATTCAGATAAATATCCCTTGCCCGGTAAACCAGGGACATACCCCCGCCACCGATTTGTTCTAATATTTCATAACGGTTACCCAACAGCCGACCAATCACCATCTCACCCCTTTCTGTCTGACAGTTCATTGTTCCACAGGGTTTTATTCATACTGGACAAGCACAACTGTAATATTATCGTTTCCACCGCGTTCCAGGGCCAGGTTCACCAAATGCTTGACTTTTTCTTTTAAATTGCTTTCCTCACTAAGGACCGTCTTAATTTCCTGGTCCGACACGTGATTGGACAGTCCGTCTGTGCATAAAAGCAACATATCCCCCGGTAAAGCCGGCGTTGTGGTAAAGTCAATCTGGGGCAGCACCTGGGTTCCCAAAGCTCTCGTTAAGATATTACGCTGCGGATGATACTGGGCTTCTTCCACGGTGATACCTCCTTTTTGCAGGAGTTCGTTCACCAGGGAATGGTCCTGGGTCAGTAAAGTAAGAGCCTGGTCACGGTATAAATAAGCTCGACTATCACCGATATGGGCGATGTAAATTGAGCCTTTTTGAAACAAAGCCGCAGTGACGGTAGTTCCCATTCCACAAAGATTCTCACTCTGACCTTGCTGCAAAATTAAAGAATTAGCTTTTAACAGCGCCGTGTGGAGTAAACGACTGGGATTCTCCTCCAGATGGGGTTCCCGTATTTCTTCATCTATCACTTTAATAGCCATACTGCTGGCCACAGCCCCTCCCAAATGGCCGCCCATACCGTCGGCCACGACAAAGAGGCCTCTGTCAGCAGAGACCAGATAGTTATCCTCATTATCTTTACGGACAAGTCCTACATCTGTTAAAGCATTCACATGCATACTCTCACCTCACACCTACCGAGGTGCAGCATTGGCGGGATAAGTCCCTGCCAATTGTCCACACGCAGCCTGGATGTCGCTACCTTTTTCTTCCCGGATGACAGCTTTGATACCGTTATCCTCCAGGGCTTTTACAAACCTGTACACTTCCGTTAAGGCCGGGCGCTGGTAAACATTATTGTCTGTAGTATTCACAGGAATAATATTGACATTGGCTTCCAGGCCCCGGAGAAGTTTTACCAGAGCATGGACTTCCTTAAGCCCGTCATTAAATCCTTTTACCAAAGCATATTCAAAGGTAATTCTTCGCCCCGTGAGTTCTATGTATTCACGACAGGCCTTAATTAGTTCCTCTAAAGGATATTTTTGATTAACCGGCATGATCTGATTGCGCAACTCATTGGTGGGCGCATGGAGGGAGACAGCCAGGACAATATCCAGTTTCTCCAGGGCTAATTCTCTAATCTGGGGTACCAAACCGCAAGTAGATATGGTAAAGCGGCGGATGCCAATATTTTGTCCTTGTTCATTATGCAAAATGCGAATACTTTTTAGAACAGCTGCTAAGTTAAGGAGGGGTTCTCCCATCCCCATATAGACCACGTTATTAATTTTAAAGTCATTCTCGACCTTGCGCCTGTAATAAGTAATATCCAGCACCTGCCCAGCGATTTCACCGGCCGTGAGATTCCTGGTAAACTTTAGTTTACCCGTGGCACAGAAACCGCAGCCCATGGGACAACCCACTTGTGTGGAAAGGCAAACTGTATAGCGTGTCTTCGTGATATCGCCCGTATGGTGTAGTAACACGCTTTCGATATTACATCCATCTTTTAATTCCCATAGAAATTTTCTTGTGCCATCATGGCTTACCCGTTCTATAAGCAGTTTATGAGGTATCAATTCAGCATATTGTTCCAGCTTTTTTTTTGTTTCTTGACCGATATTGCGCATTTCCGTCCAGTTCTGGACTGCTTTATCCTGGACCCACTGAAATATTTGCTGACCTCGAAAAGATTTTTCCCCCAAAGAAGTTAATAACTCTTTCATTTCCTCTAATGTTAGTCCCCGGATGTCAGTTTTTGCTTCCTTCATGGCCCTCTCCATTATCTTTACTCGGGTTTACTAATATTATCAACTTGGTAAAGGCTTTTCTAAACCTGCGATAAAGAAACCGTCCATACCATCCACAAAGGGTAAAAACTGCACCATTCCTCGTTCCAGTTGGGCTAGTTTTTCTTGACCAGCGGGTTCATAGGGAAGGTATGGTTTAAGATTGATGCTTTTGAGTTCGGGATGAGAGGCTTTAATGGCTTCAATGACGCCAAAATTTTCTTCCGGTTCTATAGTACAGGTGCTGTAAATAAGCCTTCCCCCCGGTGCCAATACTTTTAAAACACTCTCTAAAATTGCCTTCTGCAGGCTCGCAAGTATTGTAATATCCTCAGGCTTCTTCCGCCAGCGGGCATCGGGACGCCGGCGGATGACACCCAGACCGGAACAGGGGGCGTCAACCAAAATCAGCGGATAATGGGCTTTCGCTATTTCACCGATTTTGGTGGCATCTTGCAGTTGGGTCCTAATGATCGTAATTCCTAACCGCCTGGCATTTTCGTTGATCAAATTAAGACGGTGCTCATGAACATCACAGGCCACAATGAGTCCTTTATCCTCCATGAGCTGGGCTAAATGGGTAGTCTTGCCGCCCGGGCCTGCACACACGTCCAAAACCGTCTGATGGGGCTTAGGTTTTAACATGTGGGCCACTAACATAGAACTTTCATCTTGTACTGTAAACAATCCTGCTTGAAACGCGGACAATTTATTTAAGGGCGGTGCTGATTTTAAAAGAAGCCCCTCGGGAACTTTATGGCTTAAAGCGACCTCACACCCCTCCGTCGCCAGGCGGTCCTGTAATGACTCTCTGGTTGTCCGCAGGGTATTTGTCCTGATCCATAAATCTGCCGGCGCATTATTGAATTCACAAAGTTTAATGGTATTCTCCAGCCCGTAACGGTCTAGCCAGCGCCGTACCATCCAGCGGGGGTGGGAATAAACCACTTCCAAATATAAAAGAGGGTCATCCTCTTGGCGGGGGAGTTTGACTTGTCCGGGATTTCGCAGGTAGTTACGTAAAACACCATTGATTAAACCGGCTACCCCCCTATGAAACAGCTTCTTGGCCAGTTTAACCGCTTCATCGGTAACGGCGGCCGGTGGCACTCTATCCATGTGGTTCAACTGGTAAAAAGCCAGACGTAACAAAAGGCGGGGTCCTGTTTCCAGTTTACCCGCTTTTTTCACCAGTTGATGAATGAACCAGTCCAGCCTGGCCTGGTATTTAATTGTACCATAAACCAGTTCGGTCACAAAAGCCCGGTCCAGGGAGGATAGTTCATACTTATTTAAATACTCGTCGAGGAGGAGGTTGGCATAGCCCCCCTCCTCGACCTTTAAAAGAACCCTGTAAGCTAGTTCTCTAGCTTTCATCTACCTGCTATTCTTCCCTTCGTCCCAATAATCCAGATAACAATAATAGTCTAACCAAATTTAAAACGGCTACTAAAGCAGCTGCTACATAGGTTAGGGCGGCAGCATCAAGGACAGCTTTAGTTCCTGGCACTTCTGCACGGGAAATAAAACCCCGCCCTTCCAGGACAGCAAGAGCCCGGCTGGAGGCATTAAATTCAACGGGAAGGGTCACCAATTGAAAGAGTACTACGGCAGAAAAGAGATACACCCCAAACTTAACCAGAGTAGGACTGGCCAGAATCAGCCCCAGGATGAAAAGGGGCAGGGCCAGGTTTGAGCCGAAGGAGGCTACAGGCAACAGGCTGTGCCTGATATTCAGGGGCAAATAGCCCACATCATGCTGGATGGCATGACCCGTTTCGTGGGCAGCCACACCTAAGGCGGCCAGGGAAGTACCACGGTAGACCTGGGGTGACAGTCTTACTACTTTCGTTCGGGGATCATAGTGGTCACTGAGATGCCCCTCGGTCATCTCCACTTCCACATGGTCCAGGCCCTGCTGTCTTAAAATTTCCCTGGCCACGGCTGCACCTGTCAGGCCACGGCTTGAGGCTACACGGGAGAAATGCTCAAAGGCAGACGATACTTTGTACTGGGCATACATAGCTAACAGGATGCCGGGAATCACTATGAGCATGGTAGGATCAAAAAATGGACCGTAAAACATTCTCTAACCTCCTTGTTGAAAAAATTTAATAGCTTCCTCTACTTTACCAAGGTCAACCAGGGTATTACAACAAGGCCCTTCGGGACGTTGGTTGACCACACCCATGACAGGTAAACCCACTGTATCCTGGAGACCACTGGTCAAATCCCGTTCACAGGCAATGGCCACTACAGCTTCCGGCCTGTATTCTTTAATAAACTTACGGGCGAAGGTCCCGCCTGTGGCTACCACCAGGTTCACCTGATACTGTCGGGCAATCTTTAGGAGACTCTCCACCGGGCATTTACCACATTCTCTGCAGTTATTGACGTCAATAGTAATTTTATGCGGGCACTCCACCCATTGTAAACAGTGGGGCGCCAGGATCAGAATGCGCTTTTTCGGTTGAGATTTTACCGTTGTCTTGACAAGCTGGTTGGATACCTGGATATAGGAATTTTTAATTTTATCCTCATCCACACCCAGCCATTTGCCAAACTGGGGGGCAAAGGGGAATAGGACATTGGTGGCTGTGTACATGACATTTTCCAAAGAGGGAATGGTTTTGGCGTGCCAAATGCTCCAGACCAGGGCCACCAGGCCCAGGCCCAGCACCAGGAAGAAACAGATAATAACCGCCACGATCACAGTAAGAATGACTTTGTTCAGCAATAGCCCCTGGCGTGCCACAATCCACCAGGCCAGAAAAAGTATAGAGATTAAAATGGTTAGACTGAGAGCCAAAAGACCGATAAATAGTCTTTTTCTGATATGCTGGTCAATTTTAAGATGTTCCGAAAACATAGCCTACCTCGAGATGATAACCATTACAAAAACTTGCGGCAGCCATAGTCTGTTTGCCAAAGGGCTGTACTTTTGTGACTAAAATACTCCCTTCCCCCGTTTGCACAACAAGCCCCTGATCCTTCACAATCTTAAGAACTGTACCGGGCTGGGCTTTTTGTTCCGTCTGGTGATAAACTTGGGCTCCCCTTATTTTCAGAATACTGCCTTTATACATGGTATATGCCCCCGGCCAGGGTTCCAGACCCCTAATCTGGTTAACAATAGTCTCGGCGCTTTTTTCCCAGTGGATTAATTCATGCTCCTTTGTTAAAAGAGGAGCATAGCTAAAGGCTAACCCTCTTTGGGAGACAGGTGAAATCTTCTTATCCCGCCAGAGTTCAATGGTTTTTACCAGAAGACCGGCGCCAACCTGGGCTAAAAGGTCATGGAGCTCCCCTGTGGTCATGTCCGAAGGAATAGAAACCTCTTCCTTTAAGAGCATATCTCCTGTATCCAGACCGGTATCCATCAGCATAGTCGTAATACCGGTAACCTTTTCACCGTTCATAATCGCCCAATGAATGGGAGCAGGGCCACGATAAGCAGGCAAAAGTGAAGCATGAACATTAATACAGCCGTAAGGCGGCATACTTAAAATATTTGGGGTTAAAATCTGGCCAAAAGCCACCACCACGATTAAATCCGGTGAAAGATCCTTCAGTATCTCCACAAACCCTTGTTCTCTGATTTTTTGCGGTTGATAAATGTTTAATCCCAAGGCTAAAGCAGCCTCTTTTACCGGAGAATAACTTAGTTTTTGCCCCCTCCCTCTGGGACGATCCGGCTGGGTAATTACCGCAATAATCTCATGTCCCGCCTCATATAAGGCTTTAAGGGAAGGTACGGCAAACTCCGGTGTTCCCATGAAAACTATGCGCATTGTGCCTCCTACTCCACAGTTCGTAAATTCTGAGCTTTATCGATAAACAGTATCCCTTCCAAATGATCCATCTCATGCTGAAAGGCTCTGGCCAATAAGTCTTCGGCTTTTATTTCCACGGTTTTTCCCTGACGGTTGAGACCCTTTATTTTAATCTTTTTTGCCCTGGCTACCTCTCCCACTATACCAGGTACACTGAGACATCCTTCTGTATCGGTTTCCAGACCCTCGCTGAAGACAATTTGCGGGTTAATCAGCTCGAATAATTCTTCATCTCCGATATCCACAACGATGACACGTTTGGAAACACCTATCTGGGGTGCAGCCAAACCCACACCGTTAGCGGCATACATGGTCTCTTTCATATTGTCTAATAATCTTAGGATGCTGTCATTGATCTCTTTCACTTCTTTGGCTTTTTCCCTCAGGATGGGATCACCTTTTTTTACAATTTGATAGACGGCCATTCTTACACTCCTTACAGTATACTTTGCGGTTCAATATCGATAATTATCCTGGGTTCCAGGGGTAACTCCCCGGCTTTATCCTTAATTAGCCTGGCAAGCTTTTGTAGAAAGGTGAGGTTTTCGCTTTTAAGCAGGAGATGATAGCGGTAGCGCCCCCTAATGATAGCAATGGGAGCAGGCGTAGGCCCTAACAATTCGGTTTTATACCGGGAGCTATTTATCTCTATTTTAAGCATTTTCGCAAAAAATTCCACCCTTTCTACTACTTTTTTCTCAACAAAGCCACTTACTAAGACGCGTGTCAGGTAATGATAAGGGGGATATTGGAGAATTAAGCGATTCTGCATTTCCTGTTGAAAGAACAGCCTGTAATCATTTTGCACAACCGTTGGAAAAAGGTAATGTTCCGGGTAATGGGTTTGCACCAGGACTTCTCCCTTTTTCTCGCCCCGCCCCGCCCTGCCCGCTACCTGGATCAGAAGCTGGAAAGTTCTCTCTGCCGCCTGGAAATCCGGCATATTGAGGAGTGTATCGGCATTGATCACTCCCACCAGGGTCACAGCGGGAAAATCAAAACCTTTCGCTACCATCTGGGTGCCTATGAGAATCTGGGCTTTCCCCTCGGCAAACTCTTTGAGAATGGCGGCATGACTCCCTTTGTTCTGGGTAGTATCCGTGTCCATCCGCACATAACGGGCCTGGGGGAAGAGTCTACTGCACTCCCGCTCTACCCTTTCCGTTCCTGTACCAAAAAAACGGATAAAGCCGCTCCCACAGGCAGGACAGCTTCGCGGCACTGTCCTCTTAAAGCCGCAGTAATGGCAGGTTAACACTTGTCCGGAAGCATGATAGGTTAAGCTAATGCTGCAGTGAGGACACATCAGGGGATGCCCGCACTCCCGGCATAAAACAAAAGTATGATATCCCCGCCTATTGATAAAAAGAATGGCCTGTTCCCCGGAAGCCAGGACCCTTTTCAGGGAACCAATCAGGGCGCTGCTGAAAAGGCCCGTATTTCCTTCCTTAATTTCTTTTTTCATATCAATAATTGTAATATCCGGTAAGAGATGTTGGCCCGCTCTTTGGGGAAGTTCCAGCAGCCGGTATTGTCCTTCGGTGGCTTTATAAAAGCCCTGCAGGGAAGGCGTGGCTGATCCAAAAACCAGTGTAGCCTGATAATACTTTGCCAACTCTAAGGCAACCTGCCTGGCATCATAGCGGGGGTCTGGTTCATTCTGTTTGTAGGTATTCTCATGTTCTTCATCTATGATAATCAAGCCCAAATCGGAAAAAGGTGCAAACACAGCAGATCGGGGACCTAAAATCACCCGGGCCTCTCCCCCGCGAATCCTCATCCATTCATCATATCTTTCCCCGGCCGATAAGGCACTATGTAGCACAGCTACTTCAGGGCCAAAGGCGTCTAGCAAGATTGAGGTTATCTGCGGCGTCAGGGCTATTTCGGGGACAAGATATAAGGTTTGCTTGCCCAGACTCAGGGCCTCCTCCACTGCTTTGAGATAGACCTCTGTCTTCCCACTGCCCGTAACCCCAAATAGATAAAAGGTTTGAGAATCCTGCTTTCTGATAGACTCACAGATGGCCTGGCAGGCGGCCTGCTGGTCACCGTTAAGCATGGGCGGTCTTTTCGTCTCCAGGACCACGCTTTTAGGATCCCGTCCAGCATCTACCTCAAATGTTTCAACCCATCCTTTTTCTTTTAAAGCTTTTAATACAGGGCTTACACTTTTACCGTCCTTTTGCAGTTCTGAAATAAGTTTCGGGCCTGCCTTTAGCATTTCTATAATTTCAGCCTGGCGCGGCGCCTTTCTCCTGATGGTCTCCCCATCCTTACACTGGCCTGTTAAACGGACAGCCCTTATCTTTTTGGCAAGAACCCTTGGAGCAAAGACTTTGTTTACCTGCAAACAGCCGGCTTTCTTAAGGCTTTCCAGGGCAGCTTTAGCCTCTATCCCGTACTTCTCCACGATCTGCCGGCGGGTAATTCCCCGAGCCTCATTATCCATTACTTCTTGAAAGATAGCTTTCTCCATTTCGCTTAGAAACAAATGCGCCTCCGGTTTAGCCGGCCCGGGCAGCAAAACCTCCTTTTCTTTCTGCCGGACAGGGGGGGGTAAAAAAACTTGCACCGCTTTATTTAAGGAACATACATAATAATCTGAAAGCCAGGAAGCCAGCTTAAGCCCAGTAGAACTGAGGAGAGGTCGGTCACTCAATACTTCTTTAAGGGGCTTTATCATCTTGAGCTGGGGTTTTTCTTCGTAAATCTTCAGGATAAGGCCCTGCAGCAAGTGCTGGCGGACAGGCACGGAAACCAAAGAACCTACTTGAGCTTCCACCTTTTCCGGGAGAAGATAGGTATATATTTGGTCATGGTTGCTTTCCGGTTGTAAGATTAAGACATCGCAGAACATACCTTTTCTCCCTTTATTGAGATTAATTCTTAGTTAATTATAGCATAGTTGCCGTTTAAAAAAGCATGGCTTTTGCCATGCTTTTTTAAAGATTAAAGTATTTCTTTAATACTTCTACTTTGTCTAAACGTTCCCAGGGCAAATCCAGGTCAAGGCGGCCAAAGTGCCCGTAAGCGGCAGTCTGCTTATAAATGGGCCTGCGCAGGTCTAATTCCTTGATGATTCCGGCAGGACGCAGGTCAAAAATCTCTTTGATGGCGGCCACAATCTTTTCTTCATCCACTTTGCCTGTTCCCTGGGTATCCACCATGATGCTGACAGGATGGGCTACACCGATGGCGTAAGCCAGCTGGATTTCGCATTTATCGGCAAGACCGGCGGCGACAATATTTTTAGCTACGTGCCGCGCGGCATAAGCAGCAGAACGGTCCACCTTGGTGGGGTCTTTCCCGGAGAAAGCTCCACCGCCGTGACGGGCCATACCGCCGTATGTATCCACAATAATCTTTCTTCCCGTTAAGCCCGCATCACCCTGGGGTCCGCCAATGACAAATCTTCCTGTGGGGTTAATAAAGTAGCGGGTCTTCCGGTCAATGAGTTCACCGGGAACTATGGGAAGAATGACTTCCTCCATGATATCATCCCGAATTTCTTCAGTTTCCACATTAGGGCTGTGCTGGGTAGAAATAACGATGGTATCAACTCTGACAGGTTTTCCTTCTACATATTCTACCGTAACCTGAGACTTCCCATCAGGACGCAGGTAAGGTATAATTGCTTTCTTTCTCACCTCGGCCAGGCGGCGGGTCAATTTATGGGCCAGGGAAATGGTCAGGGGCATGTATTCCGGTGTTTCGTTGGTAGCATAACCAAACATCATACCCTGGTCGCCAGCACCGATGGCTTCGATCTGGGCATCGCTCATTTCCCCTGTTTTAGCTTCCAGGGCTTTATCCACTCCCATGGCAATGTCCGGAGATTGTTCATCAATAGAGGTTAGGACAGCACAAGTATCGCCATCAAACCCATATTTAGCTCTGGTATACCCGATATCCTTGATGGTCTGGCGTACCAGCTTGGGAATATCCACATAACACTTGGTGGTTATTTCCCCCATGACCAGGACAAGACCGGTAGTAACAGAAGTTTCACAGGCGACCCGGGCCATAGGGTCTTCGGCAATGATGGCATCAAGCACAGCATCTGATATCTGGTCGGCAATTTTATCGGGATGGCCTTCCGTAACAGATTCAGAGGTAAATAATTTTTTCACCAAATTAACTCACTCCTCAGTTTTGTTTAAATGTTTTGCAGCTACCAGAAGAATCTCACGGGCTGCCTCTTCTTTATCCATTTGCGGGAAACTCTTTATTTGCCCATTAGGGAAGACCAGGGAAATAATATTGGTGTCCACACCAAACCCTGCGCCGGGTTGGGTCAGGTCGTTGGCCACTATAAAGTCCAGGTTTTTCCGTTTGGCTTTCTCTGCCGCATAGGCTAAAACATTATTAGTTTCCGCGGCAAATCCGATTAAAATACGACTTCCCTTATTTTGACCCAACTCAGCCAGGATATCAGGATTCCGTTCCAGTTCCAGCACCATTTCGCCGGGCTGCTTTTTAATTTTGTGTTCTGCTGAATTTTTCGGCCGGTAATCGGCTACGGCCGCCGCCTTGATGACGATATCCTGATTTTCATAAGTTTTTAGCACAATATCATGCATCTCCCGGGCCGATTCAATATTAATCCGTTTTACCCCCGGAAAAGGCCGGAGGCTGGTGGGACCGCTGATTAAGGTTACTTCAGCTCCCAAAAGATAAGCCTGTTTGGCCAGGGCATAGCCCATCTTGCCTGAACTCCGGTTGGTAATATAACGTACGGGATCGAGGTTTTCCCGGGTAGGCCCCGCCGTGATTAATACTTTCTTCCCTTTTAAAGGCTTGTCCCGAACCAGGAGTTCCTCGGCCTTAGCCAGGATGTCCTCCAATTCAGCCAGGCGTCCCTGTCCCTGATAGCCGCAGGCTAAATCACCAAACCCCGGCTCGACAAAATGATAGTTTAATTCCTTTAATTTTTTAATATTTTCCTGGGTAATAGGATTTAAATACATATTCACATTCATGGCCGGGGCAATTAACACGGGAGCCCTGGTGGCCATGACAGTTGTACTCAAAAAGTCATCGGCTATGCCGTGGCTGATCTTCCCGATCGTATTGGCGGAAGCGGGAACAATCATAAACAAATCTGCCCTGTCAGCGAGGGAGATATGCTCCACATTCCACTGACGGGGCTCTGCAAACATATCAGTATACACTGGATTACGGGAAAGGGTTTGTAAAGTGAGGGGCGTGATAAATTCCCGGGCCGACCTGGTCATAATACAGTAGACCTGGGCCCCTTTTTTACAGAGACGGCTTACCAAATCCGCCGCTTTATAAGCTGCTATCCCTCCCGTAATACCCACAATAATTACTTTATCTTGAAACACAACAAAACCTCCCTACTTAATACCACCCTTGGGAGATTCCACATTTATTTTACCGGCAGCAATTTCCTCCAGAGCAATAGAGACCGGCTTGTTTGCTTCATTAGGTGTAACATTGATTAGTGCTTCAGCACCGTCTGTTAATAACCTGGCCCTTTTGGCGGCAGCCACCACAAGAGCATACTTGGATTCCATTTTCCCCATTAATATATCCAGCGAGGGTTGGCGCATGGTCTACACCTCCATATTAATTAGTTTACACATTCTTGATGAGCGGCATCTTTCCGCTACGATAATAGCGCGGACCTTTTCTACTGCGCTGGGTACTTCATCATTTACCACAATATAATCGTAGTCCTGCAGGTGAGACATTTCCTCAGAGACTTGACTCATACGTTTTTCTATTTCTGAAGGATCCTCTGTACCACGGCAGGTTATGCGTCTAATCAGTTCTTGCAGGGAGGGCGGCACCACGAAGATAAAGATTCCCTCAGGCATCTTTTGCTTAACCTGAAGAGCCCCCTGGATATCAATCTCCAAAATACAGTCTTTGCCCGCCTGAAGAATTTCCTCCACATACTGGCGGGGTGTGCCGTAATAGTTACCATAGACTTGGGCCCATTCCAAAAAGGCATCTTGAGCAATAAGCTTTTTGAATTCTTCTTCTGTAGTAAAAAAATAATGTCTGCCTTCCACCTCACCTGGCCGGGGTTTCCGGGTAGTGGTAGAAACGGAATATACAATATCATTATAGTGATTAAAAAGCTCACGGCAAATGGTGCCTTTGCCGACTCCTGAGGGACCAGAGATGACAATCAATAAACCTTTTTTAGGGTCATGCATAATTTTTCCCCTTATAATGAAGCTTCCTCACCATGAGTTGTATCTTTAGCATTTAGCCGGTGAGCTACCGTTTCCGGCTGCACAGCCGAGAGTACCACGTGGTCACTGTCAGTAATGACAACAGCTCTGGTCCGGCGCCCGTATGTGGCATCGATGAGCATACCCCTGTCTCTTGCTTCTTGAATTATTCTTTTGATGGGAGCCGATTCGGGGCTAACGATAGCAACTATCCGGTTAGCCGAAACAATATTACCAAACCCAATATTAATCAACTTAATATCCATGATGATACCCTCCCGCTTACTCAATATTTTGTACCTGTTCACGCATCTTCTCCAGTTCACTTTTAACTTCCACCACATACTGGGTTATCTCCAGGTCATTGGCCTTGGAGCCGATGGTATTGATTTCCCTGTTTAATTCCTGGAGCAGGAAATCCAGCTTTCGACCAACGGGGTTGTTTTCCTGTAAAATGCCGGCAAATTGGGAAAGATGGCTTTCCATTCTTACCAGTTCTTCGTTAATACTGCTTCTATCGGCAAAAAGGGCTACTTCCATGGTTAGACGGTTCTCATCTATCTTAACATCATCCAGCAGTTCTTTTAACCGGCTCTGCAGTTTTTCCCGGTACAGGGTCACAACCTTGGGACTTTTTTCGCACAATTTTACATGGAGGGCCTTGATATCTTTTAAGCGCTCGAGCAGGTCAAGATGAAGTTTTTCCCCTTCCTTTTCCCGCATGCTCATTAAAGCATCGGCAGCTTGACTCAAGGCAGGCAACATATCCTGCCAGATAATTTCCAAATCCTCTTCTTCCTCTTCAACTTTTAAGACGTTAGGAAGTTGGGCCAGTTGAATAACACCCACATCCAGGAAGGTTTCAGTAATTCCTGCCAATTCCTTCAATGCTTTATAATACGCTAAGGCCAATTCTTTGTCAACCTGAACATCCCGGGGTTTGGTAACAGCCTCATCAACTTTCATAAATACTTCAATACGTCCCCGTGAAATCCGGCTCAAAATGTACCGTCGAACGGCGTCCTCTAACAAATTATACTGTCGCGGCATTTTTACCAGCACTTCATTATACCTATGATTCACTGATTTAATTTCCACAACCACATGCTTTAATTTTCCCGCATGTTCACCGCGACCGAAGCCTGTCATACTCTTAATCAATCAGTTCACCCTCGCTTTATATCCTTACTATTATTAACCATTTTGGTATAAAAGTTTCTATTCTACTTTTTAAAGTATTATTCCTCCCTCATCACTCAGAAAAAAAACTGCTGCAAAATTTGCAGCAATACAATGTCAATATTATTTACTTAAGGACTAGCAACTAGCAACTAACAACTACCAACTAATAAAATGACAGGCGCTCATTCATCAACTGCTGGCGTCCGGCGGCAAACCAGGGACTGGAATAAAGGGCGGGTGCACGTTTAATATTGGTGATCCGGTAAGTACTTCCCGATGCCAACCCATAGGCAAAAATTGCAGCAGAAATTACAGCAGCAATCTCCGTATCATCTTCCTCAATTTTAGCCGCTGCCACCTGAGCAGGAGCTGCCTTCATCCCAGCTTCAGGCTTCTTAATTTGCTTTGACGAAAACAGCGCTTTAACTGCATATTCCAGGAAACTAATCATAAGACTTAAACCATAGAGGGCAACAAAAACCACACCCATTCCTATTAAAGCCACCGTCAAACCAAAAATTAATGTTTGCACTTTTTCCCCCCCTTTCTTATTCAGATGACTTTTTTAAATCCCTTTATCTCTCTTTAGGGAAAAACAGTCATACAAAGAAAAAACCGCCCCGAACACAGTACAAGCACTTATCAAAGTACTTCCACCATGCTGCATAGGCGGGTTTGCCTTCATGAGGAAAGACCACGTCTACCTCGCAAGGGAAGGCTATTTACATTGACTTAGTCAGCTAACCTGACTGGCTAAGGAGCAACTCATAGCAATATATTTTATTCTTCATTTGATTGTTAATTCCTGTCAGGCCACTTCAAGAATAAATCATCTTCTTTCGACATTTTTACCCGTAGTAACTAAGTCTTTCCTGCATGATTTGCTGGCGCCCGGCAGTTTGCCAAGCATTATTGAGACGAGCAGGTAACCTTTTAATGGTTGTGATACGATATTGTTTTTCATCGAGAGCAGCATATTGTGCAATAGCAGCGGCTATAACCGCAATAATTTCCAAGTCATATTCCTCATTTGTCGCAGCAACTTCGACTATTTCTTCTTTTGTTAGTCTTTTCTCCACTGTCATTTCAGTTTTAACCGGCTTTTCTGGCTTCTTGGTCAAAGAGTTAACCGATTTTGAAAGTAAAACGATGCAGACATTGATAAATAGCAAGACACTGAAAACTACCCCGATTCCAATGAGAGCTACGCCTAAGCCAAATCCGAACATTCCCTCATCACTCCAACTTACAACTTATTTTTATTATATAATATGTATTCTCCCTAAAGTTGGATTTTACCTTCTTTTTTAGTAAAAAAAAAACGGAGTTTGAACTCCGGGGATGTATACTAAAATTCAACTTTTCCTAAATGTTTTCCAAACGGGCGATACTATTTTATTAACGAAACATCCTTGACTTCACCGGCAAAGACTGTTTGGGCAGGGCCAGTCATATACACATGGTTATTCAGAGCCCATTCAATATTCAGGGTGCCGCCTGGTAAATGTATTTTAGCCTTGCGGCCTGTCTTGTTATTCAGAACAGCGGCGACCAAGGATGCACAAGCACCTGTACCACAAGCGAGAGTGAGACCTGCACCCCTTTCCCAAACCCGCATCTTCATTTCCCGGTCGTTGAGGACCTCAATAAAGTGTACATTGGTTTTCCTGGGAAATACTGGGTGGCATTCAATGGCTGGTCCGTATTTTTCCAGGTCAATTCTTTCCACATCATCCACGAAAATTATACAGTGGGGGACCCCTAAAAGAAGTGCCGTCACATAAAATACGGTATCCAGCACCGGCAGAGGTTCGTTGATGGCTCGTCCTTTAGGCCCGGACATGGGAACCTTTTCCCTTTCCAGGGAAGGTTCCCCCATATCCACCGTAACCGCGGTAACTTTCCCATCCCGGAGGACCAGCCGGGGCAGCATCACCCCGGCCAGGGTTTCCACCGTAAAACTTTCCTTATGTACCAATCCCTCTTCGAAGGCATATTTAGCAAAACAGCGAATGGCATTCCCGCACATTTCACCTTCGCTGCCGTCAGAATTGAAATATCTCATCCTGATATCAGCCTTTTCCGAAGGGAGAAGGAAAACCAATCCATCAGCCCCTATGCCAAAATGGCGGTCACACAAATTTTGCGCAGTTAAAGGGATGTTTGGGGGCATCTGTTCCTTAAACCCGTTTACCAAAATAAAATCGTTTCCTATTCCGTGCATTTTTACAAACTTCACTGGTGAACACCTCACTAAGCACGCAAAGTAATAATTCGTCTCTTTCTCCTGATTTTAACAGTACGGTACAAACCCTGCAAGAGGGTTGTTCCTCCGGATAAACCAATTATCAAAATCCAATGCCACGCTTCCAGGGAAACTGTTTTAAAGATGGGCTGGAAGAAGGGTATATAGATAACGGCAAGCTGCATCAGTACTGAAGTGGTCACTGCTGCTACGAGGTAAGGATTGGAAAAAAGCCCCAATTCGAAAATAGAATAACGTTCGGAACGGCAATCAAAAACATAGAAGAGCTGAGCAAAGACTAAAGTTGAAAAAGCCATAGTTCTGGCTAAATCCAGGTTTTTCCCCCCCAGATAAAAACCAGCTATATAGGTGATGAGGGTAATAATGGTAATAAGGGTACCTCTCACTAATATTCTCCTGGTTAAGCCATGAGCAAATATGCTTTCTTGTGGATCCCGGGGTTTACGTGTCATAATATCCGGATCTGAAGTATCAACCCCTAAGGCCATGGCGGGCAGACCATCCGTCACAAGATTCATCCAGAGGATTTGAATGGGGATTAAAGGAAGGGGTAAGCCCATCAAGGCTGCAAAAAACATAGTCAACACTTCCCCCACATTACATGAAAGCAGGTAACGAATAAATTTTCTAATATTATCATAGATAGCCCGGCCTTCTTCTACAGCTGCCACAATAGTAGCAAAATCGTCATTGCCCAAAATCATAGCCGAAGCTTCTTTTGTCACATCGGTACCGGTAATTCCCATGCTCACACCGATATCTGCCTCTTTTACAGCTGGAGCGTCGTTCACACCATCCCCAGTCATCGCTACAATGTGTCCCGCTCCTTTAAGCGCTTTCACGATACGGAGCTTGTGTTTAGGAGAAACCCGGGCATAAACCGCTATCTGATTCACTTCCTTTAACAACTGGTTATCGCTTAACCCATCGAGTTCGGGACCTGCTAAAACTTTTTGCTGGCTACTTGCGATGATGCCTAATTCTTTAGCTACTGCCTCCGCTGTATTTTTGTGATCGCCTGTAATCATCACAGTTTTGATGCCTGCCGTTTTACAAAGCTTCACAGCCTTTTTAGCGGACAACCTGGGCGGGTCAATCATTCCCGCCAGGGCCACAAAAGTCAAGTTTTCCTCTAATCTGCTCTCATCCTTTTCCCAGTTTAACTTCTGGGGAATGTCCCGGAAGGCCAAACCTAATACGCGCAAGGCCTGGGCAGCCATCCTATCATTAGCCCGCAATATTTCTTCTTTGAGTTCTTTCGTCAAGGGTATTATTTTCCCCTGCCAAAAGGCACTTGTACAAAGATTTAATATGACATCGGGAGCACCTTTACAGTAGACCAGAGGTCCATTTTTTGTTAAGTAGACCACACTCATGCGTTTACGTTCCGAATCAAAAGGAATTTCATAAACCCGTCTTTCCGACTTTTCTAAAGTCTCACGCCAGATTCCTGCTTTGGCAGCGGCCACCAGCAATGCGCCCTCTGTAGGATCACCTAAAACTTTCCATGTACCCTGTTTTTTATTTCTGAAAAGTCCCTGCACTACGGTATCGTTCTTTTGCAGGTCGGCATTATTACAAAGCGCGGCAATCTTAAAGGCCATTTCCAAACCATATTTATTTTCTTTACGCCATTTATCCATCTCAGGATAAACAAATTTGCCCCGGGGTTCGTACCCTTCACCTGTAACATGCACAAAATCTCCGGAAGAAAAAATCTGGCGCACTGTCATTTCGTTCTGGGTTAAGGTACCGGTTTTATCGGAACAAATCACGGTAGCGCACCCCAAAGTCTCCACTGCTGGCAATTTACGGACAATGGCCTGCCTTTTCACCATCTTCTGTACACCCACAGCCAGGGCGATGGTCACAATGGCCGGTAAACCCTCCGGTATGGCCGCCACAGCCAGGCTTACCCCTGTTAGAAACATGCGATAAACGGGTTCACCCCGCAGCACGCCTGTCACTACGACCACAGCCACAATAGCCAGGCAGAACAAGACAAGCCAACGCCCCAGTTGGGCTAATCTCTTTTGCAGGGGTGTATCTTCTTCCTCAGCCTTTTGGATATAGTCTGCAATTTGACCCATTTCCGTACTCATGCCTGTCTCTACTGCTATTCCCCAGCCTTTACCCCTGGTAACCACGGTACCCATAAATCCCATGTTCCTTCTGTCTCCCAGCGGGGTATCGGCTAAGTATATTTCCTGGGGTCTTTTTTTCACAGGCACTGATTCACCGGTCAGAGCCGCTTCTTCTACTTCCAGCTGATGAGCCTCCATAATGCGTAAGTCTGCCGGTATAATATCACCAGTATCTAATATTACGATATCCCCCGGAACTAACTGGCTGGCAGGAATCCGCAATATCTCTCCCTCTCTTTTCACAGTGGCTTCGGGGGCAATCAATTTTTTCAGTGCCTCCATAGATTTTTCAGCACGAAATTCCTGTATGAAACCTAGGATAGCATTGATGATGACAATGGCCATAATGGTAATGGCATCGGCATATTCACCCAATAACCCTGAAATGACGGTGGCCGCAATTAAAACCAAAACCATAAAGTCCCTAAATTGGGATAAAAAAATAGCTACAGGAGATATTCGTTTCTGTTGTACCAATTGATTGGGCCCAACGAGTTCCAATCTCCTGGCTGCTTCCTTCTCCTCCAGACCTTTTTCTCTATCTGTTTGTAATTTTAACACTACCTCTTCCTGCCCCAGGGCATGCCAGTTACTCTTTTCCATACGCGAGCCTCCTCTGCTGCCTAATCTTATTTTCTATTCTTTAATTCTTATTCGCAGGAGGAGACAAAAATGACGAGAAGTAGCTGACAACTCTTGATGCAGAAAAGAGGAAGATGGGATATACTGATGTATAGCGATTATCCGACTTCCGCTTTCCGATTTTCATTTCGTAAAACGTTAACAGTTAACCGTAAACCGTAAACCGTAAACCGTAAACCGTAAAATATTTCATTAGTCTTCACCGTTCACGGTTCACGTTCAATCATTACCCACTACCAACTATCAACTATCAACTAACAACTAACAACTATCAACTAACAACTAACAACTAACTCTGGAGGTAAACTATGTCTTTTGATGGAATTGTGATGCGTGCCGTAAGCCTGGAACTGGACCAGTTGCTCTGTGGCGCACGTATCGATAAAATATACCAGCCCCTGCCCCATGAAATTATTATTTTGCTTAGACAAAAGGGGCAAAATTATAAACTCCTTATTTCCGCCCATGCCCAAGAGGCCCGCATTCATTTGGTAACCCAGAATAAACCCAACCCTGCCGAACCTCCCCTCTTCTGTATGGTTTTGCGCAAACACCTGGAAGGAGGAAAAATCATCTCCATCACCCAGCAGGGCCTGGAACGCATCCTGGACATCACCTGTGAAGTAATCGACGAACTTGGTGATCTGGTGGAACGCAAGCTTATGGTGGAAATCATGGGGCGACACAGCAATATTATTCTAATCAATCCCCAAAATAACAAAATCCTCGATGCCATCCATAGAGTACCCCTCAGTGTGAGCCGCTACCGCCAGGTCTTACCCGGTTTACCCTACCAGGCTCCTCCTCCCCAGGAGAAAATCACTCCCTGGGAGGTAAGGGAAGAAGAATTCTTTTCCCGGTTATTGTCCACCCCCCTTTCCCAGAGTTTAAGTAAAGCCATCTTACACACTTACAGCGGCCTTGGTCCCCAGACCGTTGAGGAAATCATTACCAGGGCAGGTTTAAATCCCTCCCTACCTCTGGAATACTGCGGCCAATATGAGCTGACCAACTTGTGGCTAGCATTTAAGGAGGCTGCTGAATCCATCCGTAACGGCAAGTTTACGCCAGAAGTACTGGTACTTAATAAGAAACCCCGGACCTTTTCTGCTCTGGCTTTAATCCACTTTACCAGTGGTGAACGCATCTCCTTCCCGACCATGAATGAAGCGCTGGATTATTTCTACCGTCATAAAGAAGAGACCAATACCTTCCAACAAAAAAAGGCAGATATCGAACACCTGCTCAAAAAAGAAATCGAGCGCTGTGAGAAAAAGGCAGGACTCCAGGAGCAAACGGTGCTGGAAGCCCAGGATACAGAAAAATACCGGCTCTGGGGCGAACTGTTGATGGCTCACCTCCACCAGTTGAAACCGGGAAAAGAAGTGCAGGTAATCAATTACTATTCTCCTGCCAGTGAGGCCTTAACTATTCCCTTAGATGAGCATCTTTCCGTCTTAGAAAATGCACAAGTCTATTTCAACAAGTATCAAAAAGCCAAAAATGCTGCCCATAAAGCAAAGGAGCATTTGGCCGAAACCCGGGCAGAACTTGACTATCTCTACAGCCTCTCTGCCTCTTTAGACACAGTAACCAGTGTCCAGGAAGTTGATGAGATCAAGGAAGAGTTCCGCGAGGCCGGTTACTTGAAAACCGTTACTCCTCAAAAAGGAAAAATACCCGTGAAAGAAAACACTTCTCCCCAAAAGGTTATCGTTGATGGCTGGGAAATCTATTACGGGAAAAATAACAAACAAAATGACCTTCTAACCATGAAAATGGCCAAAGCCGATGATATCTGGCTTCACGCCAAAGATATACCCGGTTCCCATGTGATCATTAAAAATCCCGAAGGTAAAGCTGTCCCGGACAACATCCTGGAAGCAGCAGCTTTATTGGCCGCTTATCATTCCAAAGCCCGTAATTCCACCCATGTACCTATTGATTATACTTTGCGTAAACATGTACGTAAGCCTAAGGGGGCCAAACCCGGCATGGTCATTTATGAGAACCAGCGAACCATCTATATAACACCGGAACTAGAAAGAATAAAAAACATTCTAGGTGAATGAAATACACCATCAAATTAGAGCCCAGGCTTAAATGCCTGGGCTCAGGTTTATTTTTTTCGCCTTATCAATGTATTTAACTAGCATTGAGGGAAGCCACAAGGCCTTTCCCCACCGCCTTAGCCAACTGGTAAGGTATCCAGAGAAAGGCAAAAAGAGACGGCAGGCTGTGTAAAAAGTGAACTTAATTAACTACTTTTCCACTCCAGTCTGCCTTCCCCACTTACTCCTTTGCTCAAAAAGTTGTCTTTTTCTTTCCTAAGGGCCAATATTGCCTGTCGATAACGCCTTCTTGACAGATTAATGCGACACGGGAACCGTCCCCCTGTCGCAGAAATAGAACATATATTAACATGTATAAAGATGTTTAATCTCCAGTGTTACTCAAACTACTTCTTCCCCATATCAATATACTTGACGGCACTGAGGGCGGCTACCAGGCCTTCCCCCACCGCTTTCGCCAGCTGGTAGGGAGCCCCTGTGCAGTCGCCGGCAGCATAGACCCCCGGGATGTTGGTGGCCATGGCCCGGTCTACCTTAATGACATTGCCCTCGAATTCCAAACCCGGCAAGATTTCCTGGACAGGTGTGACTTGACGAATGATAAAAAGCCCATCGGCTTCGTATTTCCCCCGGTCGGTTTCTAAGGCTGTAAAATGTCCTTCACCGTGAATAGCTCTGGGTTTTCCCTCCTGGGCCTTCACTTTGTCTTTGAGATGTTTGGGTTCACCATAACGGGGTATATAGAGAACCTCTTGGCAAATATCGGCTAAGAAGTTGGCCTCTTCTTCAGCCTCCTCCACTTCACCGATCATGATGACTTTTTTCCCCTTATATAAAGGCCCGTCACAGGTAGCACAATAGCCTACCCCTTTACCCAGGAGTTCCTGTTCTCCCGGCAAATATTTAGGGCTGGAGAGGCCCGTAGCCAGAATGACAACCCGGGCGGTAAAAACGTCTGTTTTACTTAATACTTGAAAGGTTTCCCCCACAGGATAGATGGTATCCACTCTGCGGTGATGAATTTTAATGTCCAGAGCTTTCAGGTGCTTGAGATAATTCTGTCTCAATTCTTCACCTGTGAGATGGTAGATACCTAAATAATTATCGATCCAGGGAGCCTTGTGGAGTTTAGGTGAACAGAAATCTCCACCCAAAAGGAGGAAATCCTTTTCGCGAATCCTGGCGTTAACGGCTGCGGAAAGACCGGCGGGCCCACAGCCTACAATAATAAGATCATAAATTTTGTTCATATCCATTGACAAGCCTCACCTCTATATAAAGATTACCCCGTCAGGAAGAAATTCATGCTAAAGACATCCTTCAATCTGTCCCAAAATACTGATCAATAGCAGCAAAAGCTGTATTGATCATAAGCTCAATCTCTTTCTCCCCTACCACATAGGGAGGCATGAAATAAATCACATTGCCCAGGGGTCGAAGCAATACGCCTTTTTCCAGGGCAATTTTATAGATATTGTACCCTACCCTTTTTCGCCAATCAAAGGCCTTTTTTGTAGCCTTGTCCTCTACCAGTTCCAGGGCACCCACCATGCCTAGCTGACGAAATTCCCCGATATAACGGTGGTTTTCTGCCTTTTCCCTGGCTAAAAGACCCATGAGCCGGGATTTGTGAAGGTTTTTCTCCAAAACGTTTTCATCCCGAAAAATGTTGAGGGATTCATTGGCCACAGCACAGGCTATAGGGTTGCCGGTATAACTGTGGCTGTGCATAAAGGCTTTCATTTCCGTATAATCGGCGTAAAAAGCCTGGTAAATTTCCTCCGTCACCAGGGTCAGGGCCAGGGGAAGATACCCGGCCGTTAATCCTTTGGAAAGGCACATAATATCTGGACTGACACCTGCATGTTCACAAGCAAACATTTTTCCCGTACGGCCAAAACCCACAGCAATCTCATCAGCAATGAAATGGATATGATACCGACTGCACAGTTCTCGCAATTTTTGCAAGTAAACAGGTGGATAAATCTTCATCCCGGCAGCTCCCTGGATTAAAGGCTCAATGATGACACCGCAAATCTCCCGGTGTTTTTTTTCTACCAGTTTTTCCAGGTTCTCAAAACACGGAGCGCAACAATCTTCTCTCCTGTGGCCATAAAAACAGCGATAACAATCTGGCCCCAGGGCTTTATAAGTCTTCATTGTCAACTTCTTAAAGATTCTGCTATAAAGATCTAAATCCCCTACGGCCAGAGCCCCTAATGTCTCGCCGTGATAAGAATCCGTAATAGCCACAAATTTCGTCTTGGCTACAGCCCCCCTCTGCCGGTGATACTGGTAACTCAATTTCAAGGCTACCTCAATCGCAGAGGAACCGTTATCGGCAAAGAAGACCTTTTTTAATTCCGCAGGTGTTATCTGAACAATTCTTTCAGCCAGTTCTATGGCTGGCTTATGAGAAAAGTTGGCAAAAATCACATGCTCCAAACGATCACACTGGTCCTTGATGGCCTTATTAATCCTCTTGTTACTGTGGCCGAATAGATTCACCCACCAGGACGATACGGCATCCAGGTAAGCTTTTCCCTCCATGTCATATATATAAGGTCCTTCCCCTCTTTCAATGACAATGGGAGGAAAATCCTCATAGTCTTTCATCTGGGAACAGGGATGCCAGATATACTGCAAATCCTTTTGTTGCCAGTACTTCATTTAAGTTCACTCCCACAGGTTTTTTGTCAATAGAGGGGTTATTTCAACAATAAAGAAAAATCTATATTATCCTGTATTATTTCCAGGCAATTCCCTACCTGGCCTGTTTCCACGTCAATATTACGCCCTCTGGGAATTATTCCCAAAGTGGGTACGCCGGTGATCTGTTCAATAATGTTGGGGTTGGTCTTTTCTGCTAATGTAGCTTTTTTTTCATCATAGCCATTATAAATAATACCTTTAATCCTCAGTCCAAGTTTTGGAACCCATACCTTTATAAACGTAGTAATTGCTATGACTTTCCGCCTAGTGGCAGGTGGAGCCATTGCCCTTTTTGGCCCCCGTTTCTGGGTTATTTGTCTGGCTGGGCCCCTCGGTTCTACTGCCGCCCGCATAGTGGTATGGTTACTGTTGGGTAAAGGATTGCTGCCCATGCTGGTGGCAAGCCTGCCCGGCATGCTGTTCACAGTCCTGACCTCATGGCCCCTGACAAAGGTCCTGACCAGGATTAAAAAAAACACCCCCTGGAGGGATGTGCCTTATGCAGAAAAAACTGTATAACATCAAGATGAGAAGCGCCCAGGGCGGCAACCATAAAAAAGGCGGCCAGCACATCTCCGGGGCGGAAAGGATTGTACCGGAAGAAGATATTTTTTCCACTGTATCCAGTCTTTTAAAACGCTCTTTAACCCACAGCAAAGGAAAGGCTGATTTTATTAATATCTCCCTGGAAGAAATAAAAAGAGAGGAGATCATTTATCTCTCCTCATTACCTATCACCACCCTGGAAGTGAGAAACTACAAAGAAGGAAGAGCAGGAGCAATTCAGTGCTTGCACACAGCAGGGCTCTCCCTCCCGCAAGCCCGGGCCATTTTAAATCTTTTAGCTGAAGCCCCCTCTCTCCGAGGAGCTATGTTAATTGACATCCATACCTTAAAGCGCCTGGAACCCGACCTTCAGCGGGGAGTAAGGGCTACTGGCATGGACTGGGCCCCGGAAATTTACCCCCGGTTAGAAGCCTTCCTGGAAAAAGAAGGTCTGAACAATATTCATGTCAGGGAAGCTCTCGCCTTAGCCAGCAAAGTAGCCAGAGCTCCGGGCATTGTAGCCGAAATATGCTGGTCAGATGATCCCGAATACACCGCAGGTTATGTAGCATCCCCCAGCCTTGGCTATATGCGACTAACCCATTTAAAGCCTGCCGGTGTTGCCAAAGGAGGCAGAATTTTTTGCTTTGATCCATGCCAAGCCAATTTGCAGCAATGTCTCCACTGGCTGGAAGAGCAGATAACCGTCATCAATGAAATTGGCCCCTGTAAGGGAATATTTTCCCTAAACAATTACTTTGGAGAAAACAAGTATGGAGTTAATCGCTGACCGTTTAAATGAAATAAAAAAACAAAAAATGTATAGAGTATTAACCTACTTAAACGCACCTCAAGGCCCCCGTACCATCATAGACGGACGCGAAGTTTTATTACTAGCTTCCAACAGTTACCTGGGCCTTTGTAACGATGAACGGCTCAAAGCCGCAGCCATCAAGGCCATTCATGAATACGGCGTTGGCTCTGGAGGTTCCCGTTTAACCACTGGAAGCTACCAGCTTCACCGGGAACTGGAACTGGCCCTGGCCCGTTTCAAAGGTACGGAGGCCGCACTGGTCTTCAATACGGGCTATATGGCCAACCTGGGCGCCGTCGCCGCTTTAGCAGATAAATCATGGGTTGTTTTTAGCGATGAGTTAAACCATGCCAGCATTATCGACGGCTGTAAATTAAGCGGCGCCAAAATTGTCATTTATAAACATTGTCATATGGGAGATCTGTACCAGAAGTTAAAAGAATTCCAGGGCTATCCAAGCCTCATTGTCACCGACGGCGTTTTTAGTATGGATGGAGATATTGCTCCGCTAGAGGACATTGTTCAAATTGCTAATCAATTTGGCGCCCTCATCATGGTAGATGATGCCCATGCGACAGGGGTCCTGGGTGCCAACGGCGGAGGAACGGTAGAACTCTTCGGTTTAAAAGACAGGATAGACATACAAATGGGTACCCTAAGCAAAGCCTTAGCCAGTGAGGGCGGCTATATTGCTGGCCGGCAATGCCTCATCGATTATTTACGAAACCGGGCCAGAAGTTTTATTTTTACCACTGCCCTGTCCCCCGCCACTATTGCCGTGGCTTTGGCAGCACTGGACATCGTGGAAAAGGAGCCGGCAAGGCGTAAGGTCCTTCTGGAAAACACCCAATGGCTATGCTCCCGGCTTAAAGAGGCGGGACTGCAAATACACGAGAATAAAACTCCCATCATCCCCATTATAATAGGTGAAGCAGAGAGAGCTCTGCAGTTCAGTCAAATACTGCTGGCAAAGGGGATCTTCATTCCTGCCATTCGCCCGCCCACTGTCCCTCCTGGCACCAGTCGTCTGAGGCTGACCTTAATGGCTACCCATAGTTACGAGGATTTAAATTATGCCCTGGAAAAAATAATTGAAGCAGCCAGGGAACTTGAGATTATATAATTTTACACATTATCTGTTTACGACTCCTTATTCCCCGTTTCTTTTTCGTAAGGATAAACCTCCAGACCGCCTTCCAGGATTTTTACATTATTGAATCCTAATTCCTGGAGAATCTTGTAGGTCAGGTAGGCCCGTTTGCCCAGTTTACATACTACGACAATCTCCTGGTCCGGATCCATTTCTTCGGCTTCCATGCGGACATAGCTCAAAGGAATATTATCGGAACCAGGCAGGTGAACACTCTTAAATTCATCTTCAATACGCACATCTAAGAGGTAAGTATCCGGGTTTTCTTTGAGCTTGTCGGCCAACTCCTGGTAAGTGAGCCCGGAAAACTTCCCCGCCAGCTTGTTGGCCATGACATGGGAAGCCACCAGGGTATTGGCCATGGCCATAGAAAAGGGAGGAGCATAAGCCAAATCCAGATTGCTTAAATCGTCAACAGTGGCCCCTAAAGAGATGGCTGTAACGTAGATATCAATGGGTTTATCTACTACGCCGTCCCCGACAATCTGAGCTCCCAAGATTTTACGGGTCTTTTTGTCTACCACCAGTTTCGTAATAATATCAGCGCAATCCTCGTAGAAATGGGACTTGTCATGGGTTGGCACCCAAACCATTTCCGGTTCAAAACCGGCCTTTTTGGCCTCTTCTACAGTGAGTCCTGTCCTGGCCCCATTCATGTGAAAGACTTTGACAATAGCTGTACCCAGGACACCCGGAAACTTTTCGGCTTTTTTGTCAAGGGCAATGTTGATGCCGGCTATACGACCTGTTTTATTGGCTGTAGAACCCATGGGATACCAGACAGGTTTGCCGGTAAGCAGGTGGTAATTCTCGGCGCAATCCCCCACGGCAAAAATTCCCGGGATACTCGTTTCCTGGAAGGGGTCTACGGCAATAGCACCGGTAGGTCCAATCTTTATACCTGCCTCCCGGGCCAGCTCCACATTCGGCTTAATGCCCGTGGCTAAGACCACCAACTGGGCCGGTATTTCCTCATAAGGTAAACGGGCAGCCTGGACGTTACCTTCCTCGTTCCCGGTAAAGCCCACTACTTTCGTACCCGTTCTTATTTTCAGGCCGCACTGGGCAATGTTGCGTGTGACGAAAAGAGCCATTTCCTGATCAAACCCCGGCATAATGGTGGGAGCCATTTCCACCAGGGTGGTTTTAATACCCTGCCGTACCAGGTTTTCCGCCGTTTCCAGGCCGATGAATCCTCCCCCTACCACCAGGGCCTCTTTAACAGTACCGCCCTCTACCAGCTTACGAATATTCTCCGCATCCAAAACGGTGCGTAAAGTAAAGATATTACCCAAATCTACTCCCGGTATGGGCGGTACAATGGGCGAAGCACCTGTGGCCAGGACCAGGTAATCATAAGCATACTCTTTCTCCTGGTTTTTCTTTGAATCCGTAACAAGAACCTTTTTCTCGGCGGGAAGGATTTGGGTCACTTCATGATTGACGAAAATCTGGATCCCCTGTTCCAGTTTGAACTCATGAGGGGCCCGCACTACCAGCTCCCGGCGCTCTTTCATCATACCCCCGATGTAATAGGGCAGCCCGCACCCGGCATAAGAAACATCTCCTTCGCGGGTAAAAATAAAAACTTCAAGATGGGGGTTTTCTCTTTTAGCTTTGCTGGCCGCCTTGGTCCCGGCTGCCACTCCCCCAATCACGATCAGCCGTTTTTTCTCCACTCTATTTCCTCCTCTCTCTTCTATGACTTCCGCTTTCCGACATCCGACATCCAATTTATCGGTGACCAGAGCCCAGTGTCCGGTTAATTTACTGGTCACTGGTAACAGGTCACCGGTCACGGAACGGAGCTGCCAACTATCAACTTATACTGCCTGGCCTTCTCCACCAGGGCCGGCGCCCATTCCGGCGTGCTCAAGGCATGGATATGGGTATAGGTGGCAAAGGTATTCTTATAGGTTAAGCCCTCCAGCTTTCCGGTAATACCGTTCCCCCGTTCCAGGCTGCAGGAGAGGCTTGTCATTTGTTCATCCAGGTTGATGACCTTAGAATGATGGAACTTGTGTCCCACCACCAGGCAGCCCTGGGGATAAAAAGAAGATTTCTCTCCCACCCGCATGGCCACATACCCGTGGGCCTGGGGTTTATCACCAAAGACCGTATCACAGGCCAAAGCCCCCACCATGGCATAGGTCTGTCCATGTATCCGGATGGAGCGGGTCAAATACATGAGTCCGCCGCACTCGGCATAAACGGGCAGTCCCTTTTCAATTAAATCTTTAATATTCTTCCTTAAGGACTGGTTAGCTTCCAGTTCCTTGGCAAACATTTCGGGGAAACCCCCACCGATGTATAAACCATGGACTTCCGGCAATTCCGGCTGACTGAAGCTGTCTACAAAAACCAGTTCAGCTCCGGCCCTTTCCAGCGCTTCTAAATTCTCGGGATAGTAGAAAGAAAAGGCTGCATCCTTCAAGACCCCAATTCTTACTTTATCTAACGTGATCTCTGTCGCTGCAGACACGGACAGGGGTAAGTCTTCCTGATTCCGGGCAATCTCCAGGAGTTTGGGTATGTCTACATTTTCCTTGATTAAATTGGCTGCCCTTATTCTCAAATCCTGGGCAGCGGAATTTTCCTGGGTTGGCACCAAACCCAGATGCCTTTCGGGCAATTCCAGCCATTTTTCTTTGGGTACTGCTCCCAGCACCGGCACGGGACAATAATCAGCGATGGCTTTCCGCAGTTTACTTTCATGGCGGGGATTGGCCACTTTATTTAGAATAACCCCCACCACATTTAATTCCGGGTCGAAATGCACAAACCCGTTCACCAGAGCGGCTACACTGCGGGTCATGCGTTCCGTACTGACAACCAAAATTACTGGACTTTTCGTTATTTTGGCTAATTCCGCCGTAGAGCCTTCTCCCCGGTCCCCCAGGCCATCATATAACCCCATAGCGCCTTCAATCACGGCAATATCCGCCTGAGAACCTTTTCTCGCCAGGGAATCTATGATCACTTCTGGTTTCATTAAATATGGGTCCAGGTTACGGCAGGGCATCCCTGCAGCCACCGTTAACCAGCCGGGATCAATATAGTCGGGCCCTTTTTTAAAAGGCTGCACCTTTAACCCCTCCAGGCTTAGGGCTGCCACCAGGCCAAAAACTACCGTAGTCTTTCCGGAGCGGCCATGGGAAGCCGATAAAAGCAAACGGGGTACTTTAACGTTCATGTATATATCACCTATTTCTGTTTAACTTGTATCACATTTACATCATAGCTTGTAAAGTCCCCATGCACAATATAATCTTGCCTTCAGTGACCAGTGTCCAGTGACCAGAAATTAATAGTCTAATTTATGTTCACTTCTCCTGGACTCCGGTCACCGGCCACAGAGAAAAGAACAGCCAGTACTAACCGTACTGGCTGTTCTTTTGTTTTAAATTAAACGCAACCTGTGGGTTTGGGTAAACCAGCCAGTTTACATGCACCTTTGGCGGGGCCAGTGGGGAACAGGTCATAAATTTCCTTTAAGCTGAAACCTGTTTCCTTAGTGAGTTTTCTAATCATAGGTGCAATACCAAACTGGAGATAGTAGTTGCGGAGATAATTGATGACTTTCCAGTGGTCTTCAGTTAATTCACCGGTGACCTCTTCTGTAGGAGCTAAAGCTTTAGCTACAGCTTCGTTCCAAAGATCAGGGTTTACCATGAAACCATCCTCATCAAGTTCTATCACAACACCATTTACTTCAATACTTGCCATAAGACAACACCTCACTGTTTTTTATTATTCTAAAACTAAGGCATAACCAACCAAATCCATGAGCCCGCCAATCTTAAAGCCGGGAACTTCTTTCTCATAACCTTCGAAGGCTACAGGGAACTGGGCTTTACAGATTGAGCAAGGTGCACAGAGATAATTGGCGCCTGTAGCTCTCACCTGGTCCCGTTTAACTTGAGTGACCTTTTTTCGCCACTCAATCATTTCTTCCATGAGGATGCCCCCACCGGAGCCACAGCAGAAATTCTTCTCCCGGTTAGGATACATCTCCACGAAATTATTGACACAGGCTCTTAGTACAATACGGGGTTCCTCCATGAGATTACTGGAACGCACCGCATTGCAGGGATCGTGTAAAGTAACAATTTTGTCATCGTTTTTGGAAGGATCAAGCTTAAGCTGACCCCGCTGGATGGCTGCTGCAGCTTCTTCGATGATATGGGTGATTTCAAAGGGTACAGGCCCGCTTAAACTGGGTGTGTACATTCTGGCAGCCCGCCAGCCGTGTCCACACTCCCCCTGCACAACTTTTTTAACCCCCAGTTTCTTAGCAATCCTAACCAGACGGTTATTATGGGACTTCATAGTGAAGTCATGGTCAAAGAAGAGCCCAAAATTACCTGCTTCCAGAATCTCGGAAGAGATAGTCCAGTTGGCCCCGATAGCATGGAAGAATTTTGCCGCTCCCACCATGGTATCAAAGTTGGTAAAAAAGTCGGCAGAAGAAGGAACATACAGGATTTCAGCCTTTTGGTCCACGGGTATTTTGACATCAACACCCGTTTCCTCTCTGATCTCATCTTCAATAAATTCACAGCTGTCAATGCAGGCCCCTTTGGGTATGCCCATGTTATTCCCAGTCTTATCTACCTGCTTGGCGATACTCATATGAAACTTGGGTACGAGACCAAGATACACCAGGATTTGTCGCGCCATGATGGTAACTTCTGCCGTATCTATGCCCAGGGGACAGAATACGGCACAGCGCCGGCATTCGTTGCACTGGTAGAAATAGTTAACCCATTTTTCCAGGAGTTCATCATCAAGTTCCCTGGCACCGACGAAACTTCCCAGGAGCTTTCCGCCGGCAGTAAAATACTTTTTATAAACAGCCCTCATCAAATCAGCTCTGGCTGCAGGTATATTATCAGGATCACCTGTACCAAGGTAAACGTGGCACTCTTTGGCACAACGCCCGCACTTGGTACAGTTTTCCATGGCCATCACCACAGCCCGGCACTGGTTTTTCATTCTCTCAAAGAGCTGTTTGGTTCTTTCTACTCTTTTCTCAGGTTCCGTTGTGGTAACCGGAATGGGATGCAAGTCAGTTTCCAAATGAATGATGGTTTTAATAGCTGACACCCCCTTTTTGAGTTGTGACCACCTTGGCAGAGGTTCCTTTTTCCACTTTCAGAGAAGCAGGTTTCGGGGGCGCTATTTTCGTAGAAATAGCCTGCGTATAGAAAGTACCGATAAAATGGAAAAGCTTACTAAAGGGGAAATAAATCAGAAGGATCATGACCAGAGTAAAGTGCAGGACAAACCAGCCGTTAGAAGGTAAAGCAACCGGTGAAAAACTTAAAATTCCTATGACAAAATTTTTGGCCTCTACGTATTCTAACGGCGCCAGGAACCGCATGTAATTCCCGGTAAAGGCGATTGCCAATAAGAGAATAGCATCAAAATAATCACTGGGATCAGAGATTTTCTTCACTTCTAAAATGGTTAAACGTCGGATTAAAAGGTAAATGAGTCCGACAAACATGAAGATTCCGGCAACTGAACCAAGGATATGGGACAACTCTTTGGACAATTCTACGGAAGTCCCGAAATAAATGAATTGTTTTCCTTCAAAGGGGATACCCACCAGGTGTCCTCCCAGAGCAAGGAATAAACCGATGTGAAAAAACCAGGAGCCAAACCAGAGGGCCTTATCAGTATTAAAAATCTTTTTAAAGAAGATGGCTTCCGTGGCAATTTCCACGACGACGTCTTTGGTTGTTTCCGGGGCAGGATACAAAACCTGTTCATGGGGTATGGGAGCACTGTTCCATCTCCCTATACGATAAATCAAACCTACCACAAAGCAGGTTACAGCCAGATAAGGAAGAATTCGTCCAATAAAAAACTCCATATTTCACCTCCGGGGGTATTACTCACCCTGGGCAATTATTACTTGCTGTACTCTTCCAGTATTACCTCAATGGCTTCAATGGCCATGGCCAGTCCCTCGGCCATGCCTTTTTTGTATTCATTTGACTTGTAGGCTCTCATCTCATTAAGAATAGGTTTATACATAGCCAAAAAATCTTTCAGGGCTTCTTCTAAAGTCATAGCTGTCTTCTCCCCAAGTTTTTAAGCTTAGGTTTTCCCAACGATGGTAAATATAATACTTTAACACCGGTATTCAAGCCTACTGATATGTTAAAGTACGGGACCGCCGCCCAGGAAGCAGCGGCCCGGAAATGTCATTCTTTACCCTTTATTCTGACGTATGATGTGCCCAGATAGAGGAATTCAAGAATATCTTCTTTGGCCAACTCGTTAATTACTTTGTCTACGTCACGCTTAACAGCGCCAATGGCTGTAGCGATGTCTTTATTCTTAGCCTTGTCAACCTTGTTGAGATATTCAAGGATTTTGGCCCGCAATTCCTCATTTGTAAATTCAGCCATTTTTTACACCACCTATTTTTTAGTACTTAAAGTTAGTGGTTGTTCTGAAGGTGGGCACGGAGAAAATAAAGTCGTCGATATGCTTGTCGGTGAAAGGCAGATTGGCCATTTCAAAGAATTTTTCCCAGCCAATTCTTTCTATCCACTCGCCGTAACGCTCACCTTTACGAGCATCCTTCACCCAAATCTCCACCAGGTTACGAATAGCAACTACTAATTCATCCCATCTGGGCGGAGTATTGGGTACCCAGGGAATAGCCAGCCTGGAGAAAGCAGGACCGCTCCTGGCATTTGCTACTTTTCCGCCTACGAAGATGGCCACACCATCGTTGACAGGGTCCATAATTTTCATGGAAGGACATACTGTATAGCAGTTACCGCAGTACATACATTTCTCTTCGTTGACCATAACGCTCTTGGCTTTGGGATTGGGACGGATAGCTCCAGTAGGACAGCTGGCAATAACGTTAGGTATTTCACAGCCCTTAGCGACACCGGCATCATCAATGGTGGGAACGGTTCTATGAATTCCTACAAAAGCGATGTCGGAGCAGTGAACAGCACCGCACATGTTCAAGCAGCAGGCCATGGAAATTTTTAGTTTAGCAGGAAGATCGTCTTTTTTGAAATACTCAAAGAGATCATCCATTACTGCTTTCACGGGGCCGGAAGCATCGGTAGCCGCACTGTGGCAGTGAATCCAGCCCTGGGTATGGATAATATTGTTGAGACAGTCGCCGGTACCGCCGACAGGATAGCCTTTGGCCTCTAACTCAGCAATCAGTGGTTCGATATTAGCAGGGTCAGAGAGTAAAAACTCCACGTTATGACGGCTGGTGAAGCGCAGATGCCCTCCGCTGTATTTGTCTGCCAGGTCTGCATACTCTCTGATGGTAACAATACTCAAAAGGCGGGGTGAACCGGCTCTTACGGTGTATAACTCAGCCCCGTTCTCGGATACATGCTTCAATACGCCGGGTTTGATCTTTTCATGATACTTCCATTTGCCATAGTTTTCTTTGATGATTTCGGGAAGCATATCATAGTAATAAGGAGGTCCAATGTCTGTTTTAGGCTTTTTTACAGGTACGCTACACATTATTTCTCCACCTCCGCTCCGGCAGCAGCTTCTGCCTCAGCATCGCCGCTGGCACTGGATATAATTTCATCAGGCCACCAGAAGAAATAGGGGTTGGCTCTGGGGTGTTTGACCATCTGAGGTACGGGTGGTAAGCCAACGGCTTTCAGGAATTCCCTCATGCCCTTTCTGTAGATCAACTCGCCCACTCTTTCACGTACCTTACCGTTTTCATCCCACCATTCCCAGATGCGCTCGATGAGATCTTTCAGTTCTGCATAATCGTCTTCTTTTTCCAGTTTCATGAAGGGAACAATAACCCAGGATAAGAAGGCCGACTGCACAATCGTAGCTTTACCGCCGATCAAGATGGTAGCGCCTGTTTCCTTACCAATGCGTAAAGCTTTGGGCATCTTGTTGATACAGTGCATACATCTTACACAGTTAGGATTGTCTACAGTAAACTCTTGAATTTCAGCGTTGTAAGTGCAAGCCTGGCTGGGGCACTTGTCTACAACCAGACCTTGGATATCATAACCCTGAGCAGCATATTCCTTAACAGCTTCTTGATCAATACGAATGGCATCCCGCCAGGTACCGATGATAGAAAGATCTGCCCGGGCAATGGAGGCTACACAGTCGTTGGCACAGCCCGAAATCTTAATTTTAAATTTATAGGGAAAACTGGGTCTGTGTAAATAATCCTGGAAGGTGTTGGTTAAATTGTGGCAAAGGTCTAAAGTATCGATACAGGCATTCTGGCAGCGGGCAGGACCTGCGCAGCAGCTGGGAGTTCTCATATTAGAACCGGAACCGCCCAGGTCAAAACCAGCCTCAGAGAGATCATTGAAGCAGGGTTGGAGATGTTCGGTGGTAGTACCGAGTAAGATTGCATCCCCGGTAGCACCGTGCATGTTGGTAAGACCGCTACCATGCTTTTCCCAGATATCACAAAGAGTTCTTAACGCGTCACTGGTGTAATACCAACCACTGGGCTGGTTCACTCGCATGGTGTGGAATTCCCTTACTTCAGGAAATTCTTCGGGTAAATCGGTATATCTACCGATTACACCTCCACCATAACCAGTTACCCCTACGATACCACCATGTTTCCAGTGACCGGTTTTGTCTTCGTAGGAGCGTTCCAGGAGATCCAGGAGTTCCGCCGTCTTGGAGTTATGGGCTGATTTCTCCATCTCTTTGACGAAACTAGGCCAAGGACCTTTTTTCAGCTCCTCTAAAAGAGGCCTTTTCTTTTCAGACAAATTAAACCCACCTTTCCTTGATAACTTTATTTTAAATAGTAATGATATTTTTACTATTTAGTACAGGAAAGTTTATCTTTCCTCAGTTTATAGTTCACGAATTTCCACAGCACCGTTAGGGCACATAGCAACACAGCTTTCGCAGCCCAGGCATTCATCGGAGCCATTGGGAAGGTCGGCTTTGTCACCTACTAATTCAATGATTTGCGCAGGACATGCATTGGCACAGGCGCTGCAGCCGTCACATTTGTCCTGGTCAATGGTTACTAAATACATTTTATACTCCTCCTTTTCTGAGTATATAAAAATAAAAGCACAGGAAGTTAAATGGTTAGTTCCAAATAGTACTAAGTTCCTGAAATCAACCTTTAATCACCTATGGCTTTGTCTTGATTATATGCTATTGTTTCTCTCTCCCAACACCCCCCAGATAGGCCATTTTGTGAAATCAGGCACACTCAAATCTAGTACTTTTTGGCCATAAATATATTTTATGAACTTGACATAACCCTTTGATAGTGAGGTTTTCGGCAATCTATAAGGTTCTATGTTTACCGTACGATAACACAATGTAGTACTTATTTACCATTTTTGTTCTCGCCTTTTTGCACTTACTCGTCCAAAAACGCTACCTAATCTTTATAATGATTATTTATAGAGTACATAAACGGTCTTTGCGATGGAAAAAACCGCCCAGTTCATGAACTAGACGGTTTCATCTTCTACTAATCCTTCACGCATGGCAAAAGTGGCCAGCTGAACCCTGTTTTCCAAATGGAGTTTTTCCATAATATTGCACAGGTGGTTTTTTACCGTATTTTCCGTAATGGCCAAACGGCTCGCTATCTCCCTGTTAGTAATACCCTGGGCCACCAGGGAGAGAACTTCTTTCTCCCTGCTAGTCAGATTCTCCGTAGTAGGGGATTGCTTTACCGGCCTATGGGATAACTCGGCAAATTCCTTTAAAATTTTGGAAGCCATGAGTGGAGATAAAGCAGCTTCTCCTTTACGCAAGCCCCTGATCTGTTTCAAGAGATCATCAGGTTCCATGTTTTTTAAAAGATAGCCTTGGGCCCCATTCTTAATGGCCTGGAAAAGGTCCTCATCGTCTTCGGAAATACTAAACATTACCACTATGCATTTAGGATATTCTTTCCTAATGATCCGTACCGCCTCAATCCCCGACATCACAGGCATGTGTACGTCCATTAAGACCAGATCGGGATTACATTCCTGTATTTTATTGATGGCTTCCATCCCATTAGCAGCTTCGGCTACCACCTTAATGTCAGGCTGGCCTTCCAGGAAGCTGGCTATCCCTTTACGAAAAAGCAGGTGATCATCTACCAGTAAAATTCTAATTTGTTTCATTTGTCGCCTCCCTTTAACGAGACCTTTTCTGTTCTTTTTCCCGTCCGGGGAATCGTTAAACAAATGGTTGTACCGGCAGGTTCATTAGGAAGTATGGTCAGCCTCCCCCCAATGAGACCTGCTCTTTCTTCCATAATCGAAAGTCCAAAATGTTTCTTGCCGATTCTTTCCATTTTTTCCTTGACAAAACCAATGCCGTTATCCGAGATGACAAGTACCAAGTCGCCAGACTCTTCGGTAAGCTCAATCTTTACTTTTGTGGCCTGGGCATGTTTGCGCACATTGGTTAAGGCTTCCTGTACAATCCTTGTCACATGAATTTTTACAGCAGTGGACAATTCCCACTCATCTGGTACATTGATGATTACCTCCACCAAGATACGGAAGTTATCGGCAAATTTACTTCCATAATCCTTAAGCCAAAGACTAAAGGACTGCTGCAACTGAGGGTTTGCTTTCAGGTCAAAAATATTAAAGCGAACTTCTTCCAGGGCTTCCTGGATCACAGATTTTACTTCAGATATTTCATGCAACAGCTCCCCGTTCTTGGAAAGCTTATTTTCAATGGTTTTACACTTCAAATTAAGGAAACATAAAGTTTGGGCCAAACCGTCATGCATTTCCCGGGCTAAACGGTAGCGTTCCTCCAGAACGGTCATATCATGCATGGCTTTCTCCAATTCCTTACGTTCCGTGATGTCACGCAGGATGATTTCTACCTGGGGTTCATTATAGCCGTCACCGGGGATATAGGAATAACTTACGGCCACCGGTTTACTACAGCCTTCCCGGTCACTAATACACATCTCTATATAAGGTATAGCACACTGTTTTTCAAAAACCAGTCTTCCCCAGCACTGACTATGACCACACTGAGGATTAAGACATGCTTCGGAACAGTATTTTTTTGTGGGGTCGGTTTCAAATTTACACTTATTTATTTCTGAACAAGTTAGCTTGCCAATGGTCTCATCGGCACGCCAACCCGTAATTTTTTCCGCCGCAGGGTTGATGGAAAGAATCTTCAAATTGCGGTCGATCATAATAATACCGTCTGAAGTATAAGTAAAGGCGCTTTGCAGCTTTTGCCTCTCTCTTATGATTTCATGGTGCTGGTTATCTATGATTTTAAAAACACCATGGGAGAAAATGGCCCCTCCGGCCAGTACAAATAAAAGCAAGATTGCACTCCCCCCCCATCCGTCGGAAGATAGGCCGGGAAACAACACAGGTACTACTGTAAACCTTAATATTTCGAAAATTGCTGCTCCTACCACGGGAACTACAATCGTCAGCCAGCGAAGATGCCTGTACATTACACCCTCCCATGTAGCGATTTATTACTACTATTAATATTAGCATAAATAGTAGTATAATACTACGCCCTGACCAGTCCTTCTTGTTTATTTATCATTACTGTTTTCGGCCGTAAGTTCAGCCACTTTTTGTAAGATCTGCTGCCGTGCAGAAGGGGTTAACCCCTGAAAGAACCGGTTGATGTCACGATTGAACCCGCATATATCCGAGTCTTTTACAAGAGAACGTAATAAAACAATTATTTTGTTAATAATTTCTAATTCTCTGACAGTAAAACCCAAGAGATTTTCTCTGATGGCATGCAGCATGGCAATCTCATCTTCTGACTGCTGGATAGCCATGCCGCCAATCCCCTCGTTAAGGAGAAAGTAAGAAGTACTGATTCCCAGCCTGCGGGCTATTTTCTGTAATGTAAGCAGAGAAGGTTTAACACGCCCTGTTTCAATCTGGGCTATCAGGCTCAAAGACACTCCCACCGCCTCCCCCAATTGAGCCTGGGTCAAGCCATGGCTTTCCCTGAGCCGTCGAATCCGTTCTCCCAGATTGAGCACTTCCTCGGAAACAACAAAATGACTAAGGGGTACATCCAGTACCTTCGCCAATTTTTCCAATGTCTTGAGAGAAGCACAGGTCTTCCCACGCTCTATTTCACTGATATGGGTGTAAGAAACCCCTGACTGGTTACCTAATTCCATCAACGTTAAACCTTTAGCCTCACGAAGCTGTCTTAATTCCGCACCTAAATAGGTATAGATACTTTCGGGATTATCCACCGCCCCCACCACCTTATTCGGCTAATAATTGGCGAACCTCTTCTGAACGTAAGTATTTTAAAAACTCCTCTACGGCCTGGGTACGAAACTTTTTCCGATGATAAATCAAGGTAAATTCCCGATGAAATTTTAGATCTTTAATATTAACAGTATCAATAAACCCGGCTTTCTTTCTAGCTTTTCCGGCATATTTTGAGACCAGCGAGATACCTAATCCTTTCTGAACTGCTTCTAAAATTGCTGAAGTACTGCCTATTTCCATAATGACATCTAATTTTTCATGTGGATATCCTGCCAAATCTAAAGCCTTCTCCATAACTACCCGGGTCCCTGAACCTTTTTCTCTAAGAATAAAGGGATAATTAACAAAGTCCGATACAGAAACCTCTTCTTTTTTTGATAGAGGATGTCCCGGAGGAATTACTAAAACTAATTCATCATCAATAAATTTTTCCTTAACAATTTCCTTGCCATGTACAGGTCCTTCTACAAAACCTATATCTAATTCTCCCTCTAAAAGTCTATGTTCTATATCTTCTGTGTTGTGAATTTCTAAACTTAATTCTACATCAGAATGTTTTTTCTTAAAGGAACCAACAATAATTGGAAGCACCCATTCGCCTATGGTGGTACTGGCACCAATGATGAGCTTACCCCGGATCTTACCAGTAAGTTCCTGCATTTCCCTTTCCAACTGGGCCTGAAGAATACTCATTTCATTGGCGTATTTTAACAAAAGTTCACCGGCAGCCGTCAGGTTGATAGTCCGGTTCACCCTGTCAAAAAGCCTGGTTCCATAGTATTCCTCCAGCATCTGGATTTGAAAACTGACAGCAGGCTGGGTTAAAAAAAGTGCTTTGGCTGCCTTGGAAAAGCTCTTTTTTTCCACCACAGTTAAAAATACTTTAATGCCATTATCAAGCATTTTACACCAACACTCCCCTTCATCTACCTATTCGGGATTTTCCATAATGACAACCTCATCTTCTCCATCGATCTCCGTCAGTTTGACATGGATAAGTTCCCGGCGGGACGTCGGTACATTCTTTCCAACAAAATCAGCCCGAATAGGAAGTTCACGATGCCCCCTGTCGATCAGGACTGCTAACTGGATATATTGAGGCCGGCCCAAATCGACAATAGCGTCCATGGCTGCCCGCACAGTACGTCCCGTATATAAGACATCGTCAACTAAAACTATTCTTTTGCCAACGATATCCCAGGGTATTTCTGTTCCGTGTACCACGGGTTGATCACCTAAAGCGGTAAGATCATCGCGGTACAAGGTGATATCCAGTTTGCCTACCCGTACCTTTGTTCCTTCAATATCTTGTATTAACTGAGCTAAACGCTCAGCTAAGGGAACCCCGCGGCGACGTATACCTACCAGGATCAGGTCCTCTACTCCCTTATTTTTTTCCAGTATTTCATGGGCAATCCGGGTTAAAGAACGTCGCATACCCCTGGCATCCAGGATTTTAGCCTTTTCTATCATTGCCATAGGTACTCCTCCTTTCAGGTGGTTTCAATACCACTGCGTAATTCCTGTAGAATATCTGCAAACTCCTTGGGAACATCAACAGAAAACTCCAGCCATTTACCACTGCGGGGATGATGAAATCCCAGGGTTTTGGCGTGGAGAGCCTGTCCCTTAAATCCTAAATGGGCTTTCCGCGGCCCATATTTTGGATCCCCCACTACAGGATGACCCAGGTAAGCCATGTGAACTCTTATCTGATGAGTCCTCCCCGTTTTCAGCTGACATTCCACCAGCGTATATGCCCTGAAACGTTCCAGGACAAGGTATTTGGTGATGGCTTCTTTACTATTCTTTAGTACCACAGCCATCTTCTGCCGGTCTTTGGGGTCCCGGCCAATAGGAGCATCAACAATACCGCCGGGTTCAGAGATAACCCCGTGAACCAAAGCGATATATTCTCTTTTTACTGTATGTTCTTTTATTTGTTTGGCGAGACTGATATGAGCCTTATCGTTTTTGGCCACCACCAAAAGACCTGAGGTATCCTTGTCTATTCTATGAACTATCCCCGGCCGCAAGACCCCGTTAATCCCGGAGAGGTCCCGGCAATGAAAAAGAAGGGCATTTACCAGTGTTCCCCGGTAATTGCCATTAGCGGGATGCACTACCATACCCTGTGGTTTATTAATTATGATGACATCCTGGTCTTCATAGACAACATCCAGGGGAATAGGTTCCGCCTCTACCTTTAAAGGCTCGGGAGCGGGAATCAGGGCCCTGATAAGGTCCCCGTTTCTCAATTTATAATTACTTTTTTGACGGATATCATTAACGGTGATATTTCCTTCTTCAATTAACTTTTGTACCTGGGAACGACTGATTTCCAGGATTTTTTCCGTTAAAAATACATCCAGGCGTGTTCCCTGCTGCTCGGGGTTAACGGTAAACTTAAATTCCTGCATAACCTCTCCTAAATTTTATCAGATTTCAGCACATGGTAAGCCAACAGGATCATACCCACAACAATGGCCGAATCCGCCATATTAAATACGAAAGGCCAGATTCCGCGAAAATCAATGTAATCGATTACCAGCCCCGTTTGCATACGATCGATAAGGTTACCGATTGCTCCTCCCGCTACCAGACCCAGGGTAAGAGCTAAAAAGAGGCTTTTTTCCCCTTCTGTATAAGCCAGGTAGAAAAGGGCCGCTAAAATAAGAATGGTAATAACAATAAAAAACCAGGTTTTCTCAGCCAATATACCAAAAGCTGCCCCGGGGTTTTTTACATAAGTGATGTGGAGAAAGTTAGGAATTAGCGGGATGGTTTGTCCCAGCAGCATTTGCGTGGTCACCAGATACTTGGTAAACCTATCTATAACTAGTGTTAAAACTAACGTTGTCCAAAAATACATTGTCCACTCCATAAATATTTCTTATTATAATTCAATTTACTATATTATATTAACACAATTAGCAAGCAAGGCGCAATCAACCGCATCTTCCTATACCGGATACTCAGAGTATTAATTAAAAAGCAGCCGGTCTTAACCTGCTGCTATTCTACAACATATACTGTCTCTGCCAAAGAGCGCCTGGAGGGTTGATTTGGTTCCATTTCGCCATAACCCAAAGCAATAATATCTTTAGTCATGCTGGTACCTCCCTAACTAAATATTAAGGTTTAGTCTGCATATGTTCATTGACCATTTCTACAATTTCCGCAATAAAGTTACCGATAAGCGGCAGGTTTAACAATACTATTTTTTGGAGCAAGTAAAGAACTACTGCACCTAAAATAGTAAAACCTATGGCCATACCCAACCCCCGGGCTACACCGGCCATTAAGTTGATTGCCAGCATTTTTCGGGTATTGTGCAGGTATTCCACATATTCGGCCAGCTTCATTTTTTCCATGGCAATGACGAGTTCGTCAACCTTGGCCTCTAATCGGTGTTTTGCTTCCTGCTCCGGCATTAATCATCCCTCATAGTTGGTAGTTGGTAGTGAGTAGTTTGTGCAAAAACTATAATAACTATTTGGCACAAAAGACTTAAGGTTGTGCAAAACCTTAAGTCTTTTTTCTTACCAGTTTCTTGGCTTGCAAATTATTTCGTGAATCTTTGTCTCAAAGAAATTATGGGAAAGTACATTGGAACACCTCCGGAAACACTGTATTTTCTATCAGTTATTCAAGGCCAGAATAGGCGCAGGAATACGGCCGCCCCTTTTCACAAAGGTCTCAGCACTGTATTGATGGACAGGCATAATAGGACCAGTACCCAACAAGCCGCCAAATTCTACCCTTTCCCCAACCTTCTTACCGGGAACGGGAATAATACGCACGGCGGTAGTCTTTTTATTGATCATGCCGATGGCGGCTTCGTCAGCAATAATGGCCGCTATCGTTTCAGCCGAGGTGTCGCCTGGGATGGCAATCATATCCAGGCCTACGGAACAGACACAGGTCATAGCTTCTAACTTATCTATACTTAAACTTCCTTCTTCCACGGCTCTAATCATTCCCGCATCCTCACTAACCGGGATAAAGGCTCCGCTCAAACCGCCTACATAAGAGGAAGCCATGGCCCCGCCTTTCTTTACGGCATCATTTAAGAGGGCTAAGGCAGCCGTAGTACCGTGGGTGCCTACTTTCTCCAGGCCCATGGCCTCAAGAATATCGGCCACACTATCCCCAATAGCCGGGGTAGGTGCCAGGGATAAGTCAACAATACCAAAGGGAACCTTTAGTCTCTTAGCAGCTTCTCTTCCCACCAGTTCTCCCATGCGTGTGACTTTAAAGGCTGTATGTTTGATAATGGTAGCCAGACTGCCAAAATCCACATTAGGATTCTGTCTTACTGCATTTAAGACAACACCGGGTCCGCTCACCCCTACATTGATTACTGTCTCCGGTTCACCGATACCATGGAAGGCCCCCGCCATAAAGGGGTTGTCCTCCGGTACGTTGCAGAATACCACCAGCTTAGCACAGCCCAGGGCTCCCTGCTCTTTGGTCAACTCTGCTGTCTCTTTAATAATCTGCCCCATGCGATAGACGGCATCCATATTAATACCTGCTTTAGTAGAAGCTACATTAACCGAGGAACATACCCTTTCTGTTTCAGCTAAACTTTGGGCAATAGAATTAAATAAATTTTCATCACCCTTGGTAAAGCCTTTATGCACTAAAGCAGAAAACCCACCGATAAAGTTCACTCCCACTTCCCGGGCCGCTCTGTCCATGGCCTTAGCCAGGATAAGGTAATCCCCGCTCTCACACCCTTCACCAACGATGGCAATGGGTGTGACGGAAATTCTTTTGTTGATAATAGGGATGCCATACTCCCGCGAAATGGCTTCACCTACATTTACCAGATTTTCTGCTTTTTTTGTTATTTTATCATATATTTTCCTGGCTACTACCTGAATATCGCTGTGGGTACAGTCACGCAGGCTGATCCCCATGGTAATGGTACGTATATCTAAATTTTCCGCTTGAACCATACGGATTGTTTCCATAATTTCCGCGGGTGAAAAAGCAATTGGCATGATCCTACCTCCTAAATACGGTGCATGTATTTGAAGACATCCTCGTGCTGTGCGTTAATACTAACTCCGATTTCTTCCCCTTTATCTTTCAGTAATAATTGAAGTTCCTGGAGACTCACCTTACAGTGGGCAATATCCACCACCATGATCATGGTAAAGAAATCCTGGAGAATGGTTTGACTAATGTCCAAAATATTAACGCCCTGAGCGGCTAATATACCGGAAACCCCGGCAATAATACCCACTCTGTCCTGCCCTACCACTGTAACAATCACGCGCTGTTGTTCAGGCTGTGGCTGTTGTGCCTTCCATTGATTCATAAACTTTAACCTCCTTGGTATAACCTAATATTAAGTTATTATAACAGCTTATCATTAATATTTCCCACTTTTTTTTCCCATTTTAGAAAAAAACATCAAAAAGCTCTTACACTTCTGTAAGAGCTTTCCTATTTAACGCAACGCTGAAGGCCGCCGAATAGATGTTTTTACATATGTCTGTTACACCAGGTCCCTCGCTTAAATCAAGAGAATTAAGAGTGCAAACACCTTTACCTGTGAGAACGAGCAAAATCCTGCAGCCCATACTTTCCAGCAGCTTAAGATAGGGACCGTCAGTGATCAAACAACTTTCTTTTAGTTCAATATCTTTTTCCGAGAGGAGCCGGTTTAACTCCTCCATTTCCCCATTCCAGTGAGAGAGTTCTATAGTCTTATCCTTAAAACAGGTGAGGAAATTTTTGAATTCCTGCCGGTCAGACGTTATTAAGACCAGGCAAAACCCCCTCCGCCTCAAGAATCTTAAGGCCGGCAATGTTTCCGGATAAACTTCCAAAGCCTGCTCGCTGCCCTCTTTAACGGTATATGCATATGCAGTTCCAGGACCGGAAAAAAAGACTGCCCTATTCATGAAATCCCCCCCTGCCCCGTCCCTTCTAATATATGTTGGAGAGAGGGCAGAGGTGCAAGGTTCAGTTGTTAGTTGGTAGTTGTTAGTTGGTAGTAGGAAAGCGGGAGTCGTAATAATGACTACTCCCCGCTCCCCGGTCGCCACCTGAGGACCGGTTTACGGGCGGCTGCCGCTTCATCCAAACGACTGACAGGAGTTATGTGAGGTGCTTCCTGGAGCAGTCCAGGATTTACCTTTGCCTCTTCGGCAATTTTTAATAAAGTTTTAGCAAATTCATCCAGTGTCTCCTTACTTTCTGTCTCCGTAGGTTCGATCATTAAGGCTTCTTCCACGATAAGCGGGAAATAGACGGTAGGCGGGTGAAAACCGTAATCGATGAGGCGTTTCGCAATATCCATGGTGTGAATCCCGGTTTCCTTCAGGGTTTTGGGTGTAATGATGAATTCGTGTTTGCATGGCCCGTTAAAGGGCTGATGGTAAGTGGGACTTAAGAGACTCATTAAGTAGTTAGCATTCAAGACGGCTTTTTCACTGACCTCTTTTAACCCCGCACGGCCCATCATAATTAAATAAGTGTAGGCTTTGACTACCACGCCAAAATTACCGTAAAAAGCCTTGACCTTACCAATGGAATGGGGCCGGTCATAATCCAGGTAGTAAAAACCGCTTTCTTCCTTTCTCGCTACCACCGGTTTGGGCAGGTAAGGTTCCAGGAAGGCCTTGACGCCTACCGGACCTGAACCGGGTCCGCCGCCGCCGTGGGGAGTGGAGAAGGTCTTATGCAGGTTAAAATGTACTACATCAAAACCCATATCGCCGGGACGGGCATAGCCCATAATGGCGTTCATATTAGCCCCGTCATAGTACAGTAACCCTCCTGCCTCATGCACAATTCTTGCAATCTCCAGGATTCGTGTTTCAAAGAGCCCTAAGGTACTGGGATTGGTTAACATCAAGGCCGCTGTATCCTCGCCTACCGCTGCCCGTAAAGCATCCAGGTTTACACTGCCATCTTCATTAGAGGGTATTTGTATAATGCTGCAGCCGCATAATGCTGCCGTAGCCGGGTTAGTACCGTGGGAGGAATCGGGAACGATGACTTTGGTCCGTTTATGGTCTCCCCGGGCAGCGTGATAGGCCATAATAATCAGTAACCCGGTAAATTCCCCATGGGCTCCCGCCGCAGGCTGGAGAGTAAACGCATCCATACCGGCAATTTCGGCTAAATACTGCTGAGTAGTATACATCAGCTCCAGGGCGCCTTGGGTATATTCCTCGGGCTGGTATGGATGAAGCTGGCTGAATCCAGGTAAATTGGCAGCATCCTCATTAATTTTAGGATTATACTTCATAGTACAGCTGCCCAGGGGATAAAAACCTGTATCTACACCATA
>JAIHAN010000077.1 GCA_020054815.1 Peptococcaceae bacterium
TTTATCTGCATGACTTTATCGCCAAGCTTGAAAACTGTTCCGCCATACCTGATTGAAACTTCCGATTTATTCAGCGCATCCTGCAGAACCATGTTGAGAAACCGTTTTCTTCGTTTTCATAGGTGATTCGTTCAACAACACCGCTTAAATATTCCATACCAAGTCCTGCCAATCTTCATAAGAATTGCCTTAACCTTTTCATGGTTCAATTAGATATGTAATTTTGGCCAGCATTCTTTCAAGCTTCATCGATATATTTCCTTTTAATCGCTCCTGTAAGGCTTGGCCTGTTACGTTTTAACATTTTCATATAAGCTTCCAAGGAAAGAATATTAACTCTCTTTTCCAAAACAATCAGGGTTGTATTCATTAAAAACACATTAAGGATGAAAGAGATGAGTCGGGGTAGAAAGATTACCTTATAGGGAATACCAAAAAGTATATTCAAAAAATATGGCACCAAAATCATACTGGTTATTAGGAATGTGAGACCCACAGAAAAGATAATCCGCCCAGAGTTAATGTTTTCTTTCTTCCCTATTAATAATGGGGGTAGTATGCCGTTTAAGGCGCTAGTTAAGGTGAAATGAGGCATATAGGCGCCGCCAGGGCTTAGAGCATAACCAATAATATCAGCCAAGGCGCCGACTTTAGCTCCCTCAAAGGCACCATTTCTCAAACCAGCAATAATGATAGGCATAACACCAAGACCGATTCTTACCCCATCCACACCCAATACAGATATTTTAATACTCATAAATCGTGTAAGAATGACACTGATAGCTATTAAAAGGGCACCTTCCACCAGCTTACGGTTTTTTTGCATTTTTACTCATTCCTTTACTGTCAATTGAGGTTTCATAAAACCAGGTACAGTCTCCTTAACCACGGAGGAAGCTTCGTTACAGTAGATAAACCAGTAGAAACCGCTTACTACTACGGCACCGCCCACTATGTTACCTAGGGTGACAGGTATAAGATTCTTTACAATAAAAGCTGGCCAGGTCAACCCCAAACTGGCTGCGTTACTACCGGCGGTAATCATACCTGCAGGAATGTAATACATGTTAGCGATACAGTGCTCATAACCACCTATGATAAAAACCATCACCGGAAACCAGATGGCAAAAATCTTATCAACTATTCCCGTTGCAGCATAACTCATCCAAACTGCTAAGGCTACCAGAACATTACAAAGAATACCTCGGATAAAGGCCTGAGAAAAAGTTAAGTTTAATTTTTCCTGGGCAATTTTGATATGTAATTCACCCAAAAGCCCCTGACTTGTATTAAAGATGCCACTGTTAAACAAAAGCCACGCTAACAGGAAAGCCCCAATAAAGTTTCCTAAGTACACAATAATCCAATTATTCAAGAGCGTTTTCCACGATACTTTTTTCTGTAGGGCAGCCACTGTTATCAGGTTATTTCCGGTAAAAAGCTCTCCCCCAGCAATAATAATCATCATCAAGCCCACAGGAAAGATGGTGCCGGCAATGAGCTTTTTGATACCTACTGCTGAGGCTGGCAGATTATGAATGGCCATGTTGGCGCTAGAGGCTCCGAAGGCAATGTACATCCCTCCCAGAATGGCCAGAACGAGAAGCTTTTTATTACATATGCCACATTTTTTTATACCTATATTTGTGCAAGTGTCACTAATTTCCTGAGGTGTAAGATATCTTTTATCCTGCATGGTAATACCTCCTAAAGCCCACTACCTTGTTTGCTTCTTGCAGGCTATTAATACATGTTTTAACAGGATGGTGGTGGTGACTGTACCTACACCGCCAGGTACGGGTGTTATTGCTGCTACCTTGTCAATTACTCCCTCATAGTCCACATCACCGCATATTTTGCCGTCTCCGGCATCGTTAATTCCTACATCAATAACCACAGACTTCTCTGTGAAATATTTCTCATCTATAGCCTTAGCTTTCCCAATAGCAGCCACTACGATATCCGCCTGCTTAGTAATGTCGGGCATGTTTTTGGTTCTGGAATGACAGATGGTTACCGTGGAGTTTTCCTTCAGGAACATCATAGCCAGGGGTTTTCCTACCACCAGGCTTCGACCGATTACGGCCACATTGGCACCCTGTAAGGGATATCCATAATACTTTAAGGTCTCAATCACAGCAGCGGGAGTACATGGTACCAGTCCTTCTGTTTCACCCTCAAATACTTTTTCTAAATTAACAGGATTCATACAGTCGATATCTTTTTCGGGATCAATTAAGTGTTTTACAATATCCTCGTCCAAATGGGCAGGAAAGGGTCTAAAGATGAGAATACCGTGGATATCCGAATCCCTGTTTACCTGATTTATCAGGCGTACGAATTCTTCCATACTGATGGTTTCAGGCACAGCATAAACCTTTGCCTCAATGCCCACTGACTGGCAGTTCTTGATGATGCTGTTCTCGTAGTATACATCATCAGGTCGCTGACCAACCCGAATAATTCCCATGGTAGGGGTTATGCCTTTGTCTTTTAGGCCTTTTACTTCTGCCTGGATTTTTTCTTTAAGAGCCTGCACAACAGGTTTGGCCTGGAGAATAGCAGTCATTAGTTGCCCCCTCCTGTAATCATGTTTTCTACTTTCGTAAATATGACTTGCGCCTTTTTGATATATTCATCCTCTATTTGTTTCAATTCACTTTCTATTTTTTCTTTAAGTGCTAGATTTTTCATTATCTTTGTATTGATCAATACATTGAGTTTAGCTCCCTTAAAAGCCGCCTCGCAGAAGGCCACACCAACCCCTACATCACTGATGGCTATGCGGGTACCCTTTTCACAAAACTCAGCCTGTAGGTCTATTGCTCTAGTACACAACCGGGCAATATCTAAAGGCACTAAACTTGCTCCTTCTAAAGCCGTCTGCAGTTTTTCTTCTTTATATTTCTTTTCCTCATCGGTATTGCCGGGCAAACCATAAGCCCGTGAAAGTGGATAAAAGGCCTCAATATCTTTCTGAACAAGTTCTTTCAGATCAGAAATTATTGCATATCCCTTTTCTAAAAGGGCTTTGATATCTTCTTCTACGTGGACGTATTTCTTCTTACCAACGGTGAGGTTACCTACCATACAGCCTAAAGCCATGCCTAAGGCGCCGACATAAGCACAGGCCGAACCGCCGCCTGGTACAGGTTCCTTTGATGCAAGGAGTTCTAAGAATTCACGGGCGCTTTTTTCAAGCATCTTGTCTCCTCCTTTTTATCCTTCTTTTTCGAAAAAGGTTTGATAGTATGGCAGCCTCCCGGCTGCCATACTATCTTATGATGGAGAGGTGCTGTGATGATGTATTTTTTCATATCTTTAAAATAGTCCGGATATTTTACCGGTATTATCCACATCAATTTTCTCTGCGGATGGCACTTTGGGTAAACCAGGTAAAGTCATAATATCTCCAGTTAGGGCTACGATAAAGCCCGCACCTGCTGAAACCTTAGCAGCGCGAATAGATATTCTGAATCCTTCCGGTCTCCCTAATTTCTTAGGATCATCGGATAAGGAATACTGGGTTTTGGCCATACAGATAGGGAGATTGCCATAACCGATTTTTTCAATGTTCTCTATATCCTGGGAGCTTGATCCGACAAAATCCACACCCTCGGCTCCGTAAATTTTGGTGGCAATGGCTTTGATTTTTTCCTTTACTGGCAGGTTTACATCATAGACATACTTAAAGTTGTTGTCACCTTTGTCAATAAGCTTTAATACTTCCTCGGCAAGTTTAACACCGCCGGCTCCGCCTTTGCCCCATACTTCGGATAGAGCTACATTTACTCCTAGCTTCTTGCACTCATTTTCGATGAATGAAAGCTCCGCTTCTGTGTCGGTGGGAAATCGGTTAATGGCTACCACTGCAGGTAGACCATAGTTTTGGGTTACGTTTTCTACGTGCTTTAAAAGGTTGGGCACGCCTTTTTTCAGTGCTTCCAGGTTTTCCTGGTTTAGATCAGCTTTAGCTACGCCCCCATGGGATTTTAGTGCTCTCACTGTGGCTACTATTACTACAGCATTTGGTTTGAGGCCGCTTAAGCGGCACTTGATATCTACGAATTTCTCGGCACCTAAATCTGCACCGAATCCGGCTTCTGTTACCACATAGTCACCCAGCTTCATAGCCATCTTGGTGGCCATAACACTGTTACAACCGTGAGCGATATTGGCAAAGGGACCGCCATGAATGAAGGCGGGGGTATGCTCTAAGGTCTGAACCAGGTTAGGCTTTAAGGCATCCTTCAGAAGGGCGGCTACAGCACCCTGAGCCTTGATGTCACCGGCGGTAACAGGCTCACCTTTGCGGTTGTAGCCGATTATTATTTTTTCCACTCGCTTTTTAAGATCTTCCAAATCATTGGAGAGGCAGAGTATGGCCATTATTTCCGATGCCACGGTTATATCGAAGCCATCTTCTCTGGGTACTCCGTTGGCCTTACCGCCTAGACCGTTTACAAGGAATCTTAACTGGCGATCATTCATATCCAGGCAGCGCTTCCAGGTTATTCTTCTTACATCAATATCCAGTTCATTTCCTTGGTAAATATGGTTATCAAGCATAGCGGCAATAAGGTTGTTTGCAGCCCCGATAGCATGCAGGTCACCGGTAAAATGGAGGTTTATGTCTTCCATAGGTATTACCTGGGCATAGCCACCACCTGCAGCTCCCCCCTTTACGCCAAAGACGGGACCCAGGGATGGTTCCCTTAAAGCAATAACAGTCTTCTTACCTATGTAAGAAAGGGCATCGCCAAGACCCACTGTTGTTGTAGTTTTGCCTTCACCAGCGGGGGTAGGGTTAATAGCAGTAACTAAGATAAGCTTGGCATCGGGTTTATCCTTCATTTGACTTAAAATATTGTAGTCTATTTTTGCTTTGTATTTGCCGTAGTTTTCAATGTACTCCGGGTTAATGTTCAATTTTTCTGCAATCTCATTGATAACCTGGGGTTTTGCTTCCTGAGCAATTTCGATGTCACTTTTAAAAGTCATTAAACTCACTCCTCTTTGTTCTTTATTACCGCACATCGTTCTGTCTTTTATCATTATTTTGGGCCACCGCTCATTGCGGGCGATGGCCTATATAGATGGGGCGGGAAGGTCTTAAAAAGTTATTTCTGACTCTCAAGCAGTGTTAAAAATTCTTTTACTTCCTCTTCCTTCATCTTGTAGGTGTGTTCACCATCGATGGGAAACTGGCCTTGACGGACCTCATCGGCATAAGCCTTAAAGGCGTTTGTTAATATCTCGCCTACATTGGCATACTTCTTAACAAACTTGGGGGTGAAGTTATCATAAAAGCCTACCATGTCCGCATAGATCAGGAGCTGGCCGTGGGTGTAAGGTCCTGCACCAATACCAAGAATAGGTATGCCTGCCCTTTCAGTTATAGCTTTACCTACAGCGGAGGGTACGCCTTCCACCAGGATACTGAAAGCTCCCGCTTCTTCTACCAGTTTAGCTTGATTAACAAGCTTTAAAGCATCTCCAGCACTGCGGCCCTGGGCTTTATAGCCACCAATCTGACCCATAAACTGGGGTGTTAAACCGATATGACCCATTACGAGAATACCTGCCTGCTGGATGGCCTTAATACGGCTGGCGATCATGGGCCCGCCGCCTTCCAGCTTGATAGCATCAACCAGGGCTTCCTTTACGAAACGGCCTGCATTGGCAATGGCTTGCTCATCTGAAGCCTGGTAGGACATGTAGGGCATATCCCCTACGATAAAGGTATTGGGAGCACCGCGGCGTACAGCCTGACAATGGCGAATCATATCATCCATGGTTACAGGGAAAGTTGTGTCATAACCCAGACTTACCATACCTAAGGAGTCGCCCACTAGAATCATATCCACACCGGCTTTTTCCTGCATCTTGGCAGTTAAATAGTCGTATGCTGTTAGATATACAATTTTTTCACCATTAGCTACCATTTGATTGAAATCATGAATTGTCTTCTTTGCCATAATAGACACCGCCTTTTAATTTTTCTATTTTATAAAGCAACTGCTTTATAAGAACTTGTTCATTATTGCCGCACGACGTTCTTGATATTTCCTAAAGAAAAATCAGCCACCCCCGGCTCTGCAAAATGTTTCAAAATTTTCCTTGTTGTCAATATTTTAACATATTTTCTAGGTCAAACAGAAGTAATATTTTCCCCCTTAAATCATCTAAATCTATGAAAAAATAAATGCAAGATTTATGCCAAGAGACCTAATAACATTACATAGCCGAAATACAAGGACAAATCAAGTCTTCCTGACAATTTAACTAAGTATTTTGTTAGTATTTCTAACGCTTATTGTTAGAATGGTCTCGAATGTTAGAGTGTTTTAGTCTTCTCTTAGAGCACCAAGTATGGTATAAAAAATTTCATTCTTTTGTCCCAGATCTATATTCACCTGTTACACCACTTATTATGAGGGAGTATTAAATACCGTAGGACTCCGCCAAAATCTCAACCAGGTGCTTAACCTGCCCAGAAATATCGTAGGTTCTCATGCCATATTTTAATTGCATCATGCAAGCAGGACAGGTAGTGACAAGGATAGATGCACCAGTTCCCTGGTAATTGTTCATTTTACGCTGTAGTATTTTTCTGGAGATATCCGGATGAAAGATGCCGTAAGAACCAGCACCTCCACAACACATATCCGCTTCTCTCATTTCTACGAAAGAGATTCCTGGAATATTTTTCAGAATTTCCCGGGATGCGTCACTTACTTTTAAACCTCTTACGCTGTGGCAGGGATCATGATAAGTGACTGTACAGGCAATTTCTTTCTCTCCATGGCTATAACCAAGCTGTAAAAGGTATGAACTTATGTCTGCAAGCAGGTTTTTTATCTTAACTGCCTTTTCCCTATATTCAGTTTCTTCTTCAAATAGTTCCACATATTCCTTAAGGATGGCTCCACAAGTGGCACAATCAACAATAATTGCTTCCACATCTAACTCCGATAACTTATCCAGGTTATAACGGGCTAATCTTTTGTACTCCTCAAGATCACCAGCACTCTGATGAGGAGCCCCACAACAGTGCAATTCCGGTACAATTACAGCACAGTCATTGGCCTGAAGGACTTTTATTGTAGCGATTCCAACATTACTAAAAAACTGATTTATTGAACAGCCGAGAAAATAAGCCACCTTATGCTTTGCTTCAGGCATTTCATTTAATACAAAGGGTAAATTATCCCTTACGCTAAAATTAGGCATATCTGGCATTAAGTTATTAGATTCCTTCATAATCCCTGCCTGTTTAATTAACCACTGGGCGCCACTCTTCTGATATAACCGCGCCAGCTTACGGGCAAGGTTTAATCTTCTGGGATTAGAGAAAAATCCTCTGTATAAAAATCTCTTTGGCAGAGGTAGTCCTTTTTTAGCAGTATGACGAGCCCTAATATCACTTATTATTTGTGTTGTAGGAACGTTAGAAGGACAATTAACCTCACATGCCTTACAGAGAAGACATTCGTTTACAAACCTCTCCAGTTCTGGTTCCGCGTCCAGGTTTATTTGGTTCTCCAAACCCATGCGGAGCAACCGCAACCGACCACGTGCTACTGAAAATTCATCACCGGAAATTTTATATGTGGGGCAAACATCGTGACAGGCCGCACAACGATTACATTTCATTATTGTTTCTACGAGTTCCATATGCTTCATAAATATCTACTCCTTCAAAAACAAGCTCTCAGGAACTAATATACTGTTAGGATCAACCTGTCTTTTAATATTAGCAAGGAGTCTTTTGTACGTAACATCATTGGCTATACCAGCAATAACATTTCCCTTATATACAAGCCTTCCCTGGAGCTCTTGTATATCCGCGGTTAACTCATTCAGCATATTTGAATTAAAGAGTAGCTCATCAAATTCTAATTCAAATACGCCGTTAGTAATAACACCATGCATATCAACTTTAATACCGTGCCTTTTTTCCCAACTTTCAAGTCTCTTGATAATATCCAGAGATTTGTCGGGCATTACCGTTAGATGTATTTGAGAGTTATATGTCATCTCAGTTAGTTCCGGTGATTTCTCAAATCCGTATTTAGCCTTTAGTTCTTTTTCCTGCATTTCTAATGCATCTTTAAAGCCTTCCAATTCCAGCTGTAATACTATTTCTGCCTCTCTTTTCTTTACAATAAAGGACGCTAGACTTATCTGCTCATTATGCAAAAATTCTGTAATATCTTGGATTTCCTGCAAATTCTGGCAGGCAAACGACAACTTAATATTCTTCTCTGGTAGGGGTTTTAACCTGAGTGTTACCTTTGTAATAATACCAAATAAGCCCCATGAACCCGCCAAAAGCTGACTAACATCATAACCACTAACGTTCTTAACTGTTCTTCCTCCCACTCTAACGATTTCACCTTGAGGAGAGACAAACTCCATGCCCATTACATAAAAGCGACTGCTCTTATAAAGGTATCTCTTCCTGCCATAACCGTTAGTAGCTATTAGTCCCCCAATTGTGTCCAGTCCATGATCCGACCCTGCAGGAAAAAAAATGTTGTCCTTAACTAGAAAATCCCGAAGTTCACTGATAGTTAAACCTGACTGAACCTCAACACTCATGTTGTCAGGACGATATTCTACTACCCCCTTGAGCCTATTAGTGGATAGCAGTATCCCCTCAAAGAAGCCCTTTGTTCCCTCTAAAAACCTGGTACCATTGCCGACAGGATAGACAGGTATTTTATATATATTAGCCTGTTTTACAATAGCAGAAACTTCTTCCACAGTATTGGGATAAAGGATTAAATCGGGTCTATTTTCCTCTAATATTCTTTCGTATCTATTGCTGCCGCCTGATCCAGTATCGCCAATCAGCTTTTGCAAAACAGCAATAATTTCCGATCGTGTCATTTTTTTCCTCCTTTGCCCTAGGGAAGCAACTTGCCTGGGTTGAAGTGAGACTCAGGGTCAAACGCATTCTTCAATTGCTTCATATAAGAAATACTTTCCTGGCTGAAAGCCAGCGGCATATACTTGACCTTTTCTAATCCGATGCCATGTTCTCCTGACAAGGTCCCGCCCTGGGCAAGAGCTTCTTTGAATATCTCATCACATACGTGCTCTATTACCTCTGCCTCCTGAGGAACCCTGTGGTCATAAAGAAGATGGGGATGTAAATTACCATCTCCCGCATGGGCTAACTGGGCTATAATTATGCCGTATTTTTTTGCTAGGGCCGAAACATTTCTTAACATCGCAGCAAGCCTGTCTCTTGGGACAACTACGTCTTGCACAACCATAGATGGTTTTAGTTTTCCTAAAGCCCCATTGGCTGATCTCCTTGCCTTCCATAGTGCCTGACGCTCCTGTTCATTACCGGCAATGCTATAATTCTTTGCTCTGTTCTTCTGAAATGCTTCGATAATACTGGGAACTTGGGTTTTTAGCTCGGAACTGAACCCGTCTACCTCCAAAAGCAGCAGGGCTTCCGCATCCTTAGGCAAGCCAAGTTTAGCATAATCCTCAACAGCTTTGATGAGGGTATTATCCATGATTTCCATTGTTGTAGGGGTTACACCCCTGGCTATGATATCTGCCACGCAGTCTCCTGCGTCCCCCAGGTCATTAAATACCGCCGTCATCGTCACAACTTCAGGATTAATCGGAGTCAATGCTAATAATGCCTTGGTAACAATACCCAAAGTACCTTCAGAACCGCACAGAAAATAACTCAAATCTATCTGAGCGTCTGAAATCGAAAGCAGTTGGCCCGTTTTCACAACTTCACCAGAGGGAATTACCACCTCCAGACCCAGCACATGGTCCTTGGTACAACCATATTTGACCCCACGTATTCCTCCAGCATTTTCGGCAATATTCCCACCAATTGTTGACACATTGAGACTAGCCGGGTCAGGGGCAAACATTAGGCCAAAGGGTTCCGCGGCCGCCTGGATGCTCTTGTTAATCACTCCTGCTTCAACCAGGATAGTTCTGTTTACTTGATTTATGTCTATAATACGGTTCATCTTATTCATCGATATTACAATACCGCCCTCGGAAGCCACGGCTCCACCGCTTAAACAGGTTCCTGCTCCCCGGGGTGTGACGTTTAGTCCCTGTTCCGCAGCAAAGTGAAACAATGCACAAACCATCTCAGTTGTGGTGGGGAAAACCACAACATCTGGCCTGCCAGGAAAAAGGGAGGCATCATATGAATACGTAAACAACGGTATTCTGCCAGTAACAACGTTTTCACTACCAACTATTTGCTTCAAACTATTCACTAGGGATTTGTTTAGCATGGGTATCACCTACTTTTCTATTCACTTATATCCCCTCTATTTCATAAGGATAGTGGGTAAAAACATAGAAATTGCAGGAATATAGCTGATGAGCAGAACAGCAATAACCATGGCCACAATAAATGGTATCAGCGCTTTAGACAGTTGCTCAATCCTTATGTTAGTTAAACCGCATGTTACAAAGAGATTAACTCCTAATGGCGGTGTAAACATACCGATGGCTGTATTAACGACCATAATGAGACCAAAGTGTATAGGATCTACACCCATTTTTACAACTAGGGGAATAAAGATTGGGGCTAATATAATGATAGCCGCGTTGGTTTCCATAAAGCATCCCACAATGAGTAACATGATATTAATAAGAAGCAGGATTACTATTTTACTGTTGGTAAAGCTGACAAAAGCCTCAGCAACTGCGTCAGGAATTCTTTCGCTTGTCATTATCCAGCCAAAGACAGATGCTGTAGCAATTATCAGCATAACTACAGAAGTACTAACAGCAGAGTTTGCAAGAAGCCTTCCCATATCACTAATCTTTAACTCTTTATACACGAATACCCCTACAATAAAGCCATAGATAACGGCTACCGCAGCTGCTTCTGTGGGTGTAAACACTCCTCCGTATATTCCGCCCAGGATAATCACCGGCATCAGCAATGCCCATACTGCCTCTTTAGCGGCAATAATTACTTCCTTTAGATTGAAACTTCCTGTTCCTGTGTAACCCTTTTTCTTTGCTATAAAATAAGTGGGGATTATTAGCGATAAGCCTACTAACAAGCCGGAACCGAATCCTCCCAGGAACAATGCACCTATGGATACACCCCCAACCACACCATAGGTAACCATAGGTATGCTCGGCGGAATAATTACGCCAATTGAACCAGCAGCAGCCATTACAGCAGATGCGAATGCAATATCATAACCAGCACTGACCATGGCAGGAATCATAATAGACCCAATTGCCGCTACAGTTGCCGGGCTGGAGCCGGAAATAGCGGCAAAGAACATACAGGTAACTATTGCTACTAGTGCTAAACCACCAGTAATAGAACCTACCATTTTATTTGCCAGATTAATTAACCGCCGGGATATACCCCCTCCCTCCATTAAGGAACCTGCTATCATAAAGAAGGGTATAGCCATTAAGGGGAAGGATGATACGGCTGTAAACATCCGCTGGGCTACGACCAAAAGAGGTATATCACTCATTACTGCAAGCGTAATTACCGAGGCTAAACCTAATACGACAGCTATCGGTAATCCACAAGCTGATAGTACAGCAAAACTCCCAAAAAGAATACCACCCATGGGTTAATTCCCCCCTACATGAAGTTCATTAGCGTTTTCTTTATTTGGCACTCTCAATTCATTAATGATTTTTTCAAAAAACCTCAGGGACATTAGGGCACTCCCAACTGGTATTGATAAATACGCATAATAAATTGGAATCCGCATGGCAGGAGATACTTGCCCTGTTGCTATCTGTTTTTGAACAATCAGAGCCCCAAAGTAAATCAGCATTAGGAAAAAGATGGCTGATGCAACATACGATAATAAGGTAAAATACTTTTGAATCTTCCTTGGGAGGAAGGTGATCAGCGCCTCAACACCTATGTGAGCACCACGTTTTACACCCACACTGGCTCCTAAAAAAGTAACCCAGACCATAATATATATTGATAATTCCTCTGACCACGGGAGCGCGGCTTTTAAAATAAACCTGCAGACAACCTGCCAAAACACAACGACTGACATTATTGCAAGCAAAACAACACATATATACTCTTCAAAATTTGCGTATATCTTTTTGATAATCAAAATATCTTCCCCCCTTATGTAAACCGAGGCAGGCATTAAGCCTGCCTCATTTAAGTAATTTATTGCTTACTGCGCATTCTTAACTTTTTCAATCAATTCCTTGCCAATTTCTGCTTCATACTTAGCATATACAGGCTTCACTGCTTCTTGGAAAGGAGCTTTGTCAACTTCAAGAATATTCATTCCTTTTTCCTTTAGCTTGCCCACAAAATCCTTGTTCTGTTGTGCCAACAAATCTCTTTCAAAATCTCTTGCTTCTATAGCCGCTTCCTTTAAAGCCTTCTGTATTTCAGGGGATAATCCATCAAAGAATTTCTTTGAAACTAACAGAGGCGCTGCAGCATAGAAATGGCCTGTCAAACTCATATTCTTCTGAACTTCATAGAATTTTGAGGTCCAGATAATGGGTACAGGGTTTTCCTGTCCATCTACAGTACCTTGCTGCAGTGCCGTAAACAGTTCACCAAATGCCATAGGGGTAGGGTCAGCGCCCATTGTTCTAAAGGTATCCATGTGAATAGGGTTCTCCATGAGACGAATCTTGAGTCCTTTTAGGTCCTCAGGTTTATTAATGGGACGCTTGCTGTTAGTAACATGTCTGAAGCCATTCTCCCAGTAAGTAAGGCCAACAATACCCACAGAATCAAGGGACTTCAATATATCTTGTCCTATCTCTCCATCAAGCACCTTATATGCTGATTGATAGTCTTTAAAAATAAAGGGCAGGTCGAAGACCAGGAATTTCTTGGTAAAACCGGCAAGAGGAGCTGTTGATACGAGGGCCATTTGCTGTGTACCTAACTGGAGGGCCTCAATCATATCCCTCTCATTACCCAATTGGGAACTATGGAATACTTCTACTTTAACTTTACCTTGAGTTTTCTGATCAACTAATTCAGCAAACTTCTTCAAGCCAATAGTATAGGGATGGTCAGGAGCTAAAACGTGTCCTACCTTAATAGTAGTAACCTTGGGTTGTTCAGCAGCAGGTTTGTCCTTTGGTTTATCACCCCCGCCACCACAACCAGCAACAACAACAGAAACGAAAACCAACAAAAGCATCCAGGCAATTCCTTTTTTTCTGAACAAATTAACAACCTCCCTCAATTTTTTTGACACCACTTTTATTATGCAAAATTCATGCCAACAAAGAATAATGCAAAATATGCTGAATTTAATTGACTTTTAACCCGACTTTGACAGTAAAACGCCATTTTTAGGGGGTTCAGGGCCCGGAAACCCAATGTTTTCAAGGGCCTGGTTCGGGAAAAGTTCAAAAACGTAGTGA
>JAIHAN010000078.1 GCA_020054815.1 Peptococcaceae bacterium
GGCATACTCGACCCCCACTTTTCCCCGTTTCGTCCCGGATTTCTTCTGTTCCAGATAGGCATGCCGGCAGCCCGGTACGGCCTCATCGATGATTCTCCTAATCTTCTCGCCGGGAAAATCAGGATCGGTAAGAATAATGACACCACAGCGTTTCTGGGCCTCGGCAATTAAATCCAGCGTCTCTTTGGTAATCCCCAGACCGTTTGTAATAAGGACCTCAGCCTGGCAGGCCCGTTTAACGGCAGCCATATCATCTTTTCCCTCAACAACGATAACTTCTTTCAGCAAACTTTTCCTCACCTTTTTAGCGTTAACATAACCCTATACTATTATTTTCCCGGGCTTTTAGCAAGTATTGTTTACTGTCCAGAAAAAAGAACAGGACATCATTAAGATAATGTCCCTGTGAGCACTGACTTATTCTAAAATATAGACTTTCACATTGCGGCGGCCCCAGCGTAAACAATCTTCTTTCGTATCCATAAAAAGGTCAATAATATTCCCTTTAATCAAACCGCCGGTATCTTGGGCAATCCCATAGCCGTAGCCTTCGACCCACATTCTCGTCCCAAGAGGGATGACCCTGGGATCCACGGCTATTGTGCCAATACGGGGGTAAACACCTGTATAAGTATTGTTGCCGGTATGAGTATAGGCGGTAGCCTGTAAAGTCAGCACTTTCTTAGGATTCACCAGGCTGCGGGAGGCAATCATGATCGTGCCTTTAGTTCCCATGGTGATAATTTCCGGCTTTACTTCCTTCAATACCTCTGTTTCCACAACCTTACGATCTGTTTCCAGCCCATTTTCCGTATGTATAAGATATTTCTTGCGGACTAAGCCGTCTTCCCCTTTCTGCACTACTTTTATTTCGCCTTTCTTCAAGCTCGGGTCTAACTGGCGCTCTTTGGGAAAGGGGACAATTTCCTCCTGTTCATAAAAGGATTCTTCCACTCTTACCACCGCCAAATGAACGGGAAGTTTCTTTTTGGAGAGTTCCCCCACCACTTTATCCATGGGGTTTAATTTTATGCCCGCCTTATTCATGATTTCGGGAATGCTTAAAGTATGGTGGGTAATTGTTATATAAAAAAACACACTAAAAAGTACTACAGCTATTATAGTAGCTGTAATAGCCCCCCACTTGCGCAGGGGTCGTCGTATCTCTGTTTCCATATATATACCTCCGCTGGATAATACTAGTAGTATTATTGCCAGTGTTACTATTAATTTATTCAGAATAGACACAAATGATACTACATGTATCCAGGAGGCGGACCTTGTCCCTTTAAAAAAGAACCCTTCCACTCAGGAAGGGCTCTTCACAACTTGATTCTAAACACTCTTTTACCGTTTTCTTTCGTGGCTTCGGCTACTTTCTCCACGGGTATCCCTTTGACTTCGGCAATCATTTCCGCCACCTTGGCCACATAAAGAGGTTCATTCCGCTTCCCCCGGTAAGGTACAGGCGCCAGGTAAGGACAGTCTGTTTCTATCAAGAGATAATCCAGGGGCACCTCTTTAGCCACTTCTTTGGGCTTCTGGGCATTATGGAAAGTTACAGGGCCGGCCAGGGAGATATAAAAGCCCAGTTTCATAACTTCCCGGGCCATGGGCCAGGACCCCGAATAACAGTGGAAGATTCCTCCCACTTCTTTAGCGCCTTCTTCCTTGACAATGTTCAGGATGTCCTGGTGGGCATCCCGGTCGTGGATAATAATGGGGAGTTTAAGTTCCTTGGCCAGGGCAATCTGCTTCCGAAACACCTCTTTCTGTACCTCATGAGGGGAATGGTTCCAGTAATAATCAAGCCCCATTTCTCCTAAAGCTACGATTTTGGGATGCTGGGCCATCCTCTTTAGCTCGGTAAGGGTACGGTCATCCCCATCCTTGGCATCATGGGGATGGAGGCCCACGGAACCGTAAATAAAATCATATTTTTCCACTAAGGCTAAGGTGCGTTTGGCAGAAGTCAGATTATAACCCACATTGACGATTAATTCCACCCCGCCGTCTTTCGCCCGTTGAATGACTTCTTCCCTGTCTTGCGCAAACTGTTTATCGTCTAAATGGGCATGAGTATCAAATAACATATTTCCTCCTACTAACACGCTTCCCGCTACCTGCTGCCCGCCGCCCGCAATATAGTAGATCTTTATTCGGGAAGCGGGAGTCGGGAAACGGGGAGCGCCATATTACTACCTACCATCAACTACCAACTATCAACTAACAACTACTTCACCTTGCTGCCGCTGGGCAGGTCCTTGGCAACGGTTAGGACTTCCAGGGTATCTTCATGGGAAGCTGCCAGGATCATCCCCTGGGAAACGATGCCCCGCAGTTTGGCCGGCTTCAGGTTAGCTACAATAATGACTTTCTTGCCTACCAGTTCCTCGGGAGCGTAATGCTTGGCAATACCTGACACGATGGTACGGGTTTCTTCCCCTAATTTAATCTCTAATTTTAGAAGTTTATCGGCCTTCTCTACTTTTTCCGCTGTCAGGACTTCTGCCACCCTTAAATCTATTTTGGCGAAATCCTCGATGGAAATTTCCTCAACGGGAGCAGGCTGTGGGGCCGCTGCCGGTTTTTCTTCGGACACAGGATTTTTCACTTGTTCCATGTCATTACTCTCCTTTATCTCAATGCGTGGGAAGAGGGCTTCACCCCTGGCTACTTTTAAGCCCGGTCTGGTCTTGCCCCAGACTAAAGCAGTCCAGGCGGTGTTTTCTACAGAGTCTCCTCCTAACTGAACCCAGACCTTTTCAGGCAGGGTAGGCATTACAGGAGTTACCATTACCGTTACAATACGGATGGTTTCTACCAGGTTATAGAGCACTGTGCCCAGGCGCTCTTTCTTGGCGGGATCTTTGGCCAGAACCCAGGGCATAGTCTCATCAATATATTTGTTGGCCCTGTTGACAGCCCGCCAGATGCTGACCAGGGCATTGGCAAAATCCATCTTATCCAGGTAAGCAGTTGTATCCTCAATGGCCTGCTTGACTGTCTGAATAAGTTCCTGGTCAAACTTCCCCTCCTGAAGAGGCGCGGGAATCACTCCTCCAAAATATTTTTCAATCATGGCCACGGTACGGGAAACCAGGTTTCCGTAATCGTTAGCCAGATCCATGTTGGTTCTTTGAATAAGAGCATCCTCCGAGTAGTAACCATCAGCACCCAGGGGGATTTCCCTTAAGAGGAAGTAACGAATAGCATTGACGCCGTATTTATCGATTAAGACCAGGGGGTCAACCACATTGCCCTTGGATTTGGACATTTTCCCCGACTCTAAAAGGAGCCAGCCATGGCCGAAAACCTGCTTGGGCAGGGGTAAGCCGGCAGCCATGAGGATAGTAGGCCAGATTACGGTATGGAAGCGGACAATATCCTTACCGACCAGGTGGATATCGGCAGGCCAGTACTTATGGTACAGTTCTTCGTTTTCGCTGCCCCAGCCCAAAGCTGAGATATAGTTGGTCAGGGCATCAAACCATACATAAATCACATGTTTCTCGTTGATAGGTACCGGGATACCCCAGTTAAAGGTGGTGCGGGAAACACAGAGGTCTTCCAGGCCGCTCTTAATAAAATTGATCATCTCATTGCGGCGGGAAGCAGGCTGAATGAAATTGGGATTTTCTTCAATATGCTTCAACAGCCTGTCCTGGTATTTTGACATCCGAAAGAAATAACTTTCTTCCTTCACCAGCTCTACCGCACGCTGGCAGTCGGGGCAAACTCTTTCTTCTCCTACCTGGCGTTCCGTAAAGAAGGCTTCACAGGGTGTGCAGTACCATCCTTCATATTCGGAACGATAAATGTCTCCCTGGTCGTATATCTTTCGGAAAATCTCCTGGACCGCTTTTTTATGCCTTTCTTCCGTGGTCCTGATAAAATCGTCATTAGAGATATGAAGCGCCCGCCAGAGGTGTTTAAAGCCTGCGACAATCTCATCTACATACTGGAGAGGCTCTTTACCCACACTCTTGGCTGTTCTCTCTATTTTCTGCCCATGTTCGTCAGAACCCGTTAAAAAATAAGTATCATAGCCCTGCATCCGCTTATAGCGGGTCATGGCATCAGCCATCACCGTGGTTAAAGCATGACCTATATGCAGCTTGGCGCTGGGATAATAAATAGGTGTGGTGATATAAAAGGTCTTCTTCTCCATTACCATAACCTCCTTAAAATAAAAAAACCTCCATCCTTCCAGGGACGAGAGGCTTAGCCTACCGTGGTACCACCCTGCTTCAGCTTTTTAAAAAGCCCTCAGCAAGTCACAACGACTTTGGCGTTATAACGTACGCCCCACGTCAGAAAGCCGGCTCCAGGCTCATCTTCAGTATTACTCCCTGTGGACTTCCACCCTGCTCCACTCGCTGTAAGGAAGTATAATACCTACTCTTCCCTTCATCCCGTTTCCCTTTATTAATTTACATTTCCTAGTAGAGGAGATGCTATACAAAAAAGTATATGAATCTAATGGTACATTGTCAAGTGTTGCCTTTTTATGCGGCACCTGCCAGACAAAACAAAGGCAACTAATGTGAATATCCCCACTAACACCTCTAAACATTAAATAATAATGCTTTCTAATATTATGAAAAAAATGTAAATTACGTATTGACTTATAATGGAATAATTGTTATCATTTAGTCGTAAATATTTGTCGAATCTTGGGAGAGAAAGGAGTTGTATGCATGAAATCCACGGGTATTGTCAGAAAAGTGGACGAGCTCGGTAGAGTTGTTATACCTATTGAATTAAGAAGAACTTTAGGTATAGACGAAAAAGATGCTCTGGAAATTTATGTAGACCAGGAAAAAATCATCCTCAAGAAATATGAGCCCGCCTGTGTTTTCTGCGGCAGTGCTGATGATGTCCAGAATTTCCGCGGTAAATTGGTGTGCAAGGAATGTGCACAGGCCATGGCAGCTAACGCTTAAATCTCAGGTTTAAGGCGCAGTCACAAACTGCGCCTTTTATTTTTTCTTAGGAACCCTCCATGTAGCTACCCGGTAATATATTTCGGGCATCGGGAAGCGGGAGTCGGGGAGCGTTGGTTAATAGTCCTCTATCATTACTCGCTGGTACAACTCCCGTTTCGGAATTCCGGAAAGACGGGCTGCTTCTTTTACCGCCTCTTTTTTACTCATTCCTTTACTCACCAGTTCTCTGAAACAGGCCTCTGCTTCCTCATAGGAAAGTTTCTTAGAGTCCCTCTCCTGGTTGCCTTCGATGATCAGGGTGATTTCGCCCTTAAGGGACTTATCCTCCAATCCCGCTAATATATGGCTGATGGTTCCCCGCACATACTCCTCAAATACCTTTGTCAATTCCCGGGCCACACAGCATTGCCGGTTCCCCCAGTTTTCCTGAATCACCAGCAGCGTATCCCGCAAGCGGTGGGGGCTTTCATAAAAGACCATGGTACGAGTCTCCTGCCCCAAACTATCTAAAAGCCTTTTTTTCTCTTTCTTTTCCCGGGGGAAAAATCCACAGAATACAAACCCAGTGGTATCTAAGCCCGAGGCTACCAGCCCCGTAAGTACCGCTGAAGGACCGGGGATAACGGTTAAAGGTATCTCTTTACCTATGCATTCTCTGATTAATTGCGCCCCGGGATCAGAAATGCCGGGCATGCCGGCATCGGAAACCAGGGCAACATTCTTGCCCTCTAAGAGCTCCTGGATAAGCACAGGGCCCTTCACCAGTTTATTATGTTCAAAATAACTGGTGACGGGCTTTTTAATACCGTAGTGATTTAAAAGTTTAATTGTCTCGCGGGTATCTTCTGCCGCAATCAAATCCACGCTTTTTAATGTTTCCAGGGCACGCAGCGTTATATCGCCTAAATTGCCAATGGGCGTACCAACAATAAAAAGAGTACCACAGGTACTACGCTCCACCCTTTATTTCCTCCTTACCATACCATCTTAAAATTTCCGGTGTATACCGGCCCGGCGCCTCATAAACAACCAGGGGAGGTAAAACTTTTAATTCAGGAGGAGCGCTCTTCCGGGCTTCCAGTAACACATGCTGGGCGCACTTTCCCAGATAGGGATGAATCAGCCGCATCCTGCGGGGCTCCAACTGATACCGGCGCAAGAGACCGATAATGTCCATGAGCCGGTCGGCGCGGTGGATAAGAGCGAAACGTCCCTGGTAGTTTAAGAGCTTACTGGCACTGGCAATGAAATCTTCCAGAGAGCAGGAAATCTCATGACGGGAAAGCGCCTTGGTCTCGGCGGGACTGGGAAGCCCTTCCGACACAGACCAGTAGGGAGGGTTGGCCGTGACAAGGGTATATTGACCGCCCCCCATGACCTTATGAATATTGCGGATATCTCCCTCCACTATCTCTATCTTCTCTTCCAGTTTATTCAGTTTTACAGAACGAAGGGCCATTTCCGCTATATGGGGCTGAAGTTCTACCCCAAGAATTTTCAACTTCTTAGCCCTGGTACTAAGGATCAAGGGAATAATTCCCGTACCTGTGCCCAGGTCCGCAACCCGGTCTCCTTCTTTAAGGGTAGCAAAATGAGAAAGCATTACAGAATCCAGGGTAAAACGGAAGCCCTTGGCTTTTTGAATAATGCGTAACCCCTGGATCAAGAGGTCATCCAGAGTTTCATCAGGATAAATAATTACCTCATCCATAAGATTTTCCTAGATTTTACGCAAGAAGCCCATACAGAAGAGGCAATCACCCTTGCGAGCCTGTCCAAAATGGAGATGGCAGATATGAAAACCTTCATGATAAAGCCTGGCCAGGTTATCATAACCTTCTCCCTGTATCTTTTTGGCATTGGCTTCTACCTGGGCCGTATGCTCATCACTGAAGCTGCAGAGCTCTCGTCGCAGCCGTTCATTTTCTTCTTCCAGGGCATAGGCATGCATTTTTAAGGTAGTTATTTCATTGAGCAGGTTCTGCAACTGCTGCTCCAGTTCAATCAGCCGTTCGGTAATTTTCATTGCTATTACCTCCTGAAATGAGGTCACTCGGCTTTTAGTTTATTCATCTAATAAATCGTAATTCTCGCATTCATCTGCGGGAATGACCTCGGGCAGAACAGGGACATTACCCTCCTTGCCGCATTTTTTACCGCATTCATACCCGTCGCTTTCGAATTTTAGACAGCACATCAAACGACCGCAAATACCGGAGATTTTGGTGGGGTTAAGGGACAAGTTCTGGTCCTTAGCCATGCGAATAGAGACAGGTTCAAAATCTCCCAGGAAAGAGGCACAGCATAAAACGCGACCGCAGGAACCAATCCCGCCTAACATTTTGGCCTCATCGCGGACCCCAATCTGCCGCAGCTCAATACGGGTTCTGAAGATGGCAGCCAGGTCTTTCACCAGTTCTCGAAAATCCACCCGTCCTTCGGCCGTAAAGTAAAAAATAACTTTACTCCCGTCAAAGGTGTATTCCACATCCACCAGCTTCATAGGCAGCTGGTGCTCTTTGATTTTACTGTTGCAAATGTGCATGGCGTCCTTTTCTTTTTTATTGTTAACTTCCATTTGCGCCCGGTCTTCCGGTGTAGCCAGGCGCATAACTTTCTTTAAAGGAAGGACCACCTGGTCCTCAGGGACATCACGTATGCCTATGACAGCCTTACCAAATTCCAGTCCTCTCGCCGTTTCCACTACCACATCAGTACCAACGGGGATTTGGAACTCACCGGGATCAAAATAATATATCTTACCTGCTGACTTAAAGCGTATACCAACTACTCTAATCAATAGAGTCAAGCCGCCTTTCTTCGCGTTCTATATTTCTTAATTTTATCAATAACATTTCCAGAACCAAGCGTAAATTTACGTTATGTTTCAGATAGAGAGGAACCTTATTTATTTCTTCTAAAATGGCGATGCAAATTTCCGGTTTACTCTCTTTTTCCACAAAATCATCGGTTCCCCATAAAAGCTCTTCTTTACCGGTGGTACAGCGGACCAGTCTGTCACGGTACATGCTGGTAATTAATTCTAAGGTTACCTCTAACATCTCCCGGTCTTTTTCCAGGGATTCGGCCCAGGCCAAAATCTCCCGGTATCCGGCCCTTTTCAGATCGCCGATTAAATGGCTGATGTTTAATAACAACTGCTGGTAGTCTATTCTTTCCATTAGTTTAAGGGTTTTACCCACGGAACCCTGGCCCAGGCTTAAGGGGATTTTTGTATTCACTCCCTGTTCAGTTAATATTTCGCTGATAACCCCCTGGTCTAAGGGGTTGAACTGGATATGCAGGCACCTGGAACGAATGGTATCTGGCAAATTTTGAATATTATCGGCCAATAAAATAAAAATAGTTCTTTCCGGCGGTTCCTCCAGCACTTTTAAAAGGCTGTTAGCCGCTTCTATCGTGAATAGCTGGGCATCATGAATAATGATGACCTTAAACCTGCCTTCGTAGCATTTAAGGTAAACTTTGCTCTGTAAATTGCGGATCTGGGAAATTTTTAGCGAGGTTCTGTCCGGAAAAACCTCCTGGATATCCGGATGATTGCCGGAATGAGCTTTGCGGCAGTTGCTGCATATTTCGCAAGGTTCCCCCTCCAGGGGATTTTCACAGGTGAGGGCCCTGGCAAAGATACGGGCCGCTTTCGCTTTGCCTATTCCCTCCGGCCCATAAAACAAATAGGCATGGGAGATGCGCCCTGTGGTAAGCCCTGCTTTTAACTGGGCAACTGCTCTTTCTTGTCCTTTGATTTCCTTAAAACCCATGCTCTAACTCCGTTTCTAGGAATATAAGTCGACTAACAGACCACGAATATGGTCCATTTTCTCCAGTATTTTCAGGGGGTCTTTTTGCTCAGCCAAAACCAAACGGGATAACTCCTCCAATTCCCCATTGATAACCTCGATTCTCTGGTAGACTTTGGGCCGTCCCTGCCTGGTCCAGCCCGTTTCCTCTTTTAAGTCATAGACCCTGCCAAGGGTATTATGGAGAAAATTTTTCAAAGTTTCTTTATACAGTTTTAGGTCATAAACGGAAAAGTTTTTGGCCAGGCGCTGCCCTACCTCGTCTAATTTCTTGAGGATTTCATCGAGGGCTAACTGCCAGTCAGGGCCGCTGTAGTGGTTTAATAAGTCAGGAAACTCAGTACTGTGAACCCCTCTGGTTTCCCTTCTCCCTACAATATGTGGCGAAGCTACAAGGTTTTTTGGCTTTTGCTCATTTCTAATCCGCATCTTATTACACCTTAAGATACTTCTCTACATCAAGCACAAAAATGGCAGCCCCACCTTGAGAAACTTCCACACTGTAAGGTACAAAGGCTTCCCCCGGCCCGGATAAAGGAGCGATGGGTGTCACGATTTTTTGACGGGAACGGCAAACGCTCTTAATGATGGACAGCACATTATCGACTTTTTCCTCTTCAATACCCATAAACAAGGTGGTATTGCCTTCCTTGAGGAACCCTCCAGTGCTGGCCAGTTTAGTAGCACGATATCCTTGCTGTATAAGTTGATCCAACAAGGGAGAGGCATCTTTATCGCTAACCACAGCAATAACCAGTTTCATCTTATCCCCTTCCTTTTTTCCTCCCGTGGCCCCTCTTCCCGGACCACCGGGATCTTATAATCGGCCGTCAATCCCTGTACAGGAAATTTATTTTTAATCACCCATTCCAGGTAACTTAATAAGTCCTTACTGATAACCTGCCCCGGCCAAATAAGAGGAATACCGGGAGGATACACCGCAAGGGGAACTGCAGCAATTCTCCCTAAAGCTTTCCTCAAGGGCAGATCCTCCTTAGACGCCCAGTAAACCTGACGGGGCGTTAATTGTAATGCTATTTCTCCCGCTAATATTTTCCCGGGATGTTCCCAGGGAGTCAAGGCCTGGGTTTTACCATACCTATGCGCTATCTCTTTCAGGGCTGTTACAATCTTTCGGGTATCCTGGGGCTCATGCCCTATGGTAAGCAAAAAGAGAACATAGTAATAACTGGCGAGTTCCACCACAATACCATAATCCTCCTGCAAGATCCGGGCCAGTTCCCAGCCTGTCAGTCCCAGCTCTCTCGAAGAGAGGAGGATTTTGGTGGGGTCATGATACCAGATCGGATCTACTTCCTCGTCAATTAAGCGAAAGCCCGGCAGTTTTCGTAAGGTCGCCCGCAACTCCAACGCCATTTCCCAGGTTCTCTTGACAAGGGTTCTCCCTTCCTGGGACATCTGAGCCTGTACACTATCCAGGGAAGCCATCAATAAATAGGAAGGACTGGTAGTCTGCAGGATGTTTAAAGCAGCCGCCACCCCGGCAGCCAGTTTACTGTTGTTCACGTGAAGCATGCTGGCCTGGGTAAGGGCTCCCAGGGTTTTGTGGGTACTCTGGATAACCACATCCGCCTTGGCCCTTTGGGCGGAAAGGGGCAAATCATCCTGAAAATATAGATGGGCTCCGTGGGCTTCATCGACGATAGAAAGCACCTCTTTTTTTCGGAGAAAATCTGCCCATCCATAAATATTGCAGCCAAAGCCCTCATACGTGGGCTGAACACTAACAACAGCTTCTACATCGGGATATTCTGCTAAAAAGCGGGTTATGCTCTCATATTCCATGCCTAAAGGGATTCCCCATTCTGCATCGCTGACCACCGGGGCCACGAGAGGCACGGAACCGCTTAAAACAAGGCCATTTACCACGGAAATATGGGCGTTTCTCGGCACAATAACCCTCTTCCCCGGAGTGAGGGTCAAGAGCGCCGCCTGAAGACCGACCGTGGAGCCGTTAACTAAAAAAAAGGTCTGTTCAGAGCCGAAAAGTTCAGCCGCCAGTTCCTGAGCAGCTTTAATGCATCCGGTAGGATTTTTTAAATTATCCAGGCCGGGCAGCTCTGTTAAATCCATTTTACAAATGTCTTTGGCTAATTCTTTAAAGCCGGTATAAATACCCTTTCCTTGCTGGTGGCCGGGTGTATGAAAACCTGTATAGGATTGCTCTATATGTTTTTTTATTTTTTCCAATAACGGCGCAATCTTCAAAAAGTCTCAACCCGTTAAATCAAAATTATTACTATTAATCAATTTTATCATAAGTTCCTATAATCTTCTAGGAACAAACATTAATCATAATCCTGCTCCAGGGAAAACTAGAAACAGAGAAAGGAGCAATGCTAAGATGACATCGAAAAAGAAGGATCCTGTAGTAAATGCAGCTGCTCTCTCCAAAAAGTATAAGTGTGATGTAAAAAAAATTATTCAAGCCTGGAAAAAAGAAAAAAGTGATTTTGAAATCTCGCAGGCCTTAGGTATCGATATGCTAAAAATTTTACAAATCAGGCAGGAAATATCTTATCTCCATGAAAGAGAGAGACACCGCCATTTAAAAAAGAGCCGTACGGGAAATCTTACGCTTACGAACAAAACCTGGTAGGGGAAGCTACCAGGTTTTGTTCGTAAGCGGAGGAGGTAAACAGACGTTAGATGCTTTTGTTTTTGAAGAGTATATGCCGCAGTTTAGCAATGGTCAGCATATATTCATCATGCTTCTCCGGTTTAATATTGATCAACTCTTTTTCACATTCTTCGCAAATAAAGATTCCTTTAAGAAAAAAGCCGCTCTTAATACCTTCTTTTGGTACTTTGTTACAGAGATAGCAAACTGGCAGCACCTTATGTCCGGCGGGCACAGGGTTTTGTTGTCTTATCTTCTCTGCATTTTCCACGTTTTGAGTCATATTGCTGCCCCCATAAATTACGTCTTTATCTATACATATTCTTAGCCACTTGTCTTGGTTCTAATCATTACCCTGTCTGCCTGGAGGTAATTTTTAGGTGTGTCCCCTTTCTTATCTAAAATTCTATTTAACACTTTACTCAGGACTGACATTAATGATATCATAATTCATATAATATACCATATATGACATACTTTTTATTATTTGCTAAGAATTAGCGTCATATATATGTTATAGGAGGCGTTGTTTATGGTCACAAGAATAGGTATTAATGGCTTCGGTCGTATTGGGAGAACGTGTATGCGGGCATCGTTACAAAACCCTGAGGTTGAAGTAGTGGCGATTAACGGGACCTCTGATCCTGCCACCCTTGCCCATCTCTTAAAATATGATTCAGTCCATGGGACTTTGCCTGCCGATGTTTCAACTACAGATTCGGAAATTATTCTGAACAATCGTCCTATCAAAATTCTTTCTGAACGTGACCCCCATAAACTGCCCTGGGGTGAGCTCGGTGTCGATATCGTGATTGAAGCCACAGGGAAATTTAATTCACGCCAGGGAACGTTACCTCATTTAGAAAACGGGGCTAAGAAAGTAATCATTACGGCTCCCGCGAAAGACGATGATATCACCATTGTGATGGGTGTTAATGAACATACCTACAACCCTCAGATCCACCATATCATCTCCAATGCTTCCTGCACCACCAACTGTTTGGCCCCGGTAGTAAAAGTTCTTCATGAATCCTTTGGTATTGTTACAGGATTAATGACTACCGTGCATGCCTTTACCACCGACCAGCGGAGTTTAGACAATTCCCATAAAGATTTAAGGCGGGCCAGAAGCTGTATACAGTCCATAGTTCCTACCTCTACCGGCGCGGCCAAAGCCATAGGCCTGGTAATACCCGAATTGAAAGGAAAATTAAACGGTATCGCTGTACGGGTACCAGTACCCAATGTTTCTTTAGTAGACCTGGTTGCGGAGTTCCGCATTGAGGTTACTGCCGAAGATATCAATAGAGTATTACTGGAAGCTTCCCGGGGAACCATGCGGGGAATTATCGCTTATAGCGAAGAACCCTTAGTATCCATAGATTATTTGGGTAATAATCATTCCGCCATCGTTGATGCTCTCTCCACCATGGTGGTGGGGCCGCGAACTGCGAAAATTATGGCCTGGTACGATAATGAGTGGGGCTATTCCTGCCGCGTAGTAGATCTTGCGCATTTTGTTGGCCAGCAATTAATGCCTAAGGAAAATGTCTGTACAGCACAGCGTATCGCTGGCTAATTCAGTAAAGAGAGGTGATAAATATGTTTAAGCCTTGCCCGGCCTGTGGCGGTCACGGTCATGTCATCAAAGACTGTCCTTACTGCCGTAACACAGACTATTTTGAGTTCACCAATCTTGAACAAAAATTGTGTAAATGTTGTAACGACACGGGATTGTTCGCCGATGCATGTCCCTATTGCGGTGGTACCGGTTACATTGCAACTACATATACCAGTGAATCCGCGGCTGTTGCCCTCAGACGTATGGCAGTGTAAATAGAAACGCGCGACCTAATCGGTCACGCGTTTTTTTCATCCTGGCAACGACATACTCTCCCAGGCCTTAAGGCCAAGTACCATCTGCGCTGAAGGGCTTAACTGCCGTGTTCGGGATGGGAACGGGTGTGACCCCT
>JAIHAN010000079.1 GCA_020054815.1 Peptococcaceae bacterium
CGCCATCTGCATAGCCTGCATTTGCGTTTTAGCAATATTGGAGATAAGTATACCCAATCCCAAAGAGGCCGTAATGAAAAAAAGGGTTAAGAGATACAGTTCCAGGAGGCTCCCCCTAATGGGAACATGAAAAACAATAACACCTACCAGGAGAGCTATTGTTATTTGTATATATCCCAAAACGATATAAGGTAAGATTTTGCCAATCATCAATTCATGGGATTTGATGGGGGTCACCATCAACTGCTCCAGAGTCCCCCGTTCCCTCTCCCTGACAATACCCATAGAAGTCATGATTACCATCGTCATGGTCACTACAATGCCTAAAATGGCCGGTACCATATAGTAAGCCGTAATGCCATCGGGATTGTACCAGGGACGGACCCTTACATCATAGGGAGGAGCAGAGAGATGGAACTTCTGGGCCAGGATCTCCTGGGATTTGATAAGTCCTATAGCATTAGCGATAGCAATAGCCTGGTTGGCTACCATGTTGTCGCTGGCGTCCACCAGCACCTGCACAGGCGCCGGTACCCCCCTGTTCACACTGGTGGCAAAGTCAGGAGGAAAAATGATCCCCACCTTGGCTTTCCCGCTGTCAATCATCCTGTTCACATCGGCATAGCTGTTCACCACATACGTCATGTCAAAATAACCGGAGGCGCTGAAAGCATCCAGGAGTTCCCGGCTTTCGCCGGAAAGGGACTGGTCAAAAACCACAGTAGGAATGTGCTTCACCTCGGTCTGGATGGCAAAACCGAAAAGCAAAAGCTGCACCATGGGCAGCATGAAAACCAGGGCCAAAGTCATCCTGTCCCGGCGCATCTGCAGAAATTCTTTATATAATACGGAAAAAATTCTATGCATTCTTCTCACCTGCCCTCTGTCCCTTGACTAAAGCAAGAAAAACATCTTCCAGGGATGGCTTAATTAATTTTGGTTCCACACCAGTGATTTTTTTTAATTCTGCTAAAGTGTTTTCACTTTCTAAAAGGACATGAAGCAGAGAACCATGGAGGGCACATTCCTTAACAAAAGGAAGCTGTTCGATACTGCTTATCTTTTCCATGGCCTGAGGTACGGCCAGTTCCACCAGGACACCGCGAATGGTACTTTCCTTGAGATTATCAGGGGTATCCATGGCCATCAGCCGTCCTGCCGAAATGAAAGCAATCTTGTTACAGCGTTCCGCTTCATCCATAAAGTGGGTAGTGACCATGATGGTTGTACCCTCCTGGGCCAAATTCTGGATAATATTAAAGAAATCACGCCGGCTGGTAGGACTGACCCCGCTGGTAGGTTCATCCAAAAAGATAATGGCGGGACGGGCAATAATGGCACAGCCTAGAGCAAGTCTCTGTTTCCAGCCCCCGCTCAAATTAGCCGCCAGTTCCTTTTCCCTGCCTGTTAAATGAGCCATTTCTATCATCTCGGCAATACGGGCTTTTCTTTCCCGCAAGGGCACATTGTAAATGCCGGCGTAAAACTGCAAGTTCTCCAGAACAGTGAGGTCATCATAAAGACTGAACTTTTGTGACATATACCCGATCCTACTTTTGATTTGCTCCGTCTCTTTAACCAGGTCATAGCCTAAGACTGTAGCGGACCCTGAGCTGGGCTCCAGGATACCGCACAGCATTCTAATGGTTGTGGATTTACCTGCTCCATTGGGTCCCAGGAAACCGTAGATTTCTCCCCGTTTAATCCGGATATTGAGTTTATCCACAGCCACAAAACTACCAAAAACCCTGGTCAGGTTATGGGTTTCTACCACATACTCCAACTAAACCACCTCTTTCTGGGCCAGGGAAACGAAGACATCTTCCATAGAGGGCGGTATTTCTTTAATCTTATCCAGGCCAATGCCCCTATCTTCCAAGAATCCCCGCACTTGTTCCCGGCAGCCCGGGAAACAGTCTATCACCAGGTGAAATTTGTCACCGTAAAAATAGCCGTCCAATACACCGGGAATATCTTTGACGATAAATGGGTCACTCAGATCCCCGCGTAGTTCCAGCAGCTGATAAGGGAACTTTTCCTTCATCCCCGCAGGTGAGTCCTGGGCGACAATACGGCCCTGGTCCATGAAGGCAATTTTCGTACAGAGTTCCGCTTCGTCCATATAAGATGTGGAAACCAGAATGGTCTTGCCCTCTTTGTTTAAACGGTAAAGTATTTTCCAGAATTCCTTACGGGACTCAGGATCCACACCGTAGGTAGGTTCATCGAGGATCAAAAGGTCCGGCCTGGTCACCAGGGCACAGGTCAGAGCCAATTTTTGTTTCATCCCTCCCGACAATTTGTCGGCGAAACGGTCCTTAAACTGGATTAAATTGGTCAGTTCCAGTATCTCATCAGCCCGCTGGGTGATCACCTTGCGGTCAAGGTTGTACATGCCACCAAAAAAAAGGATGTTCTCCATGACGGTAAGGTCACCGTAGAGACTGAAACGCTGGGGCATGTAACCCAGGTTTCCCTTAAGTTTTTCGATATGGGCCAGGGACTGACCAAACAAGGTAATCTGACCCCGATCTGGGGTAATGAGACCGCAGATTATACGCATGAGGGTAGTCTTGCCGGCGCCGTCAGGTCCCACCAGGCCGAAAATTTCCTGTTTTTGTACATGAAGGTCAACATTGCAGACAGCAGTAATACTGCCAAAAGACTTGGTTAACCCTTTAATTCTAATCATCCCGCTCATCTCCCGTCAAAGGTGACATCCGCCGGCATACCTGGCTTCAGGATTCCCCCTTGGCTGTTAATCCTGATCTTGACGCCAAAGACCACGTTAGTCCGCTCTTTTTTGGTCTGAATGGTTTTGGGTGTATACTCGCCTTTGGTAGCGATTTCTTCCACTACGCCCTCAAAGATTTGGGAAACCCCGCTGATGGTGAACCTGGCCTTTTGTCCCAGGTAGATATGGGGTAAATCGTCGGTAGGAATATAGACTTTGATCCAGAGGTCTTCCATGTTTAACACCGTAGCCAAAGAGGCTCCCGCCTGGACAAATTCCCCTTCCTGATAATTCTTCGTGAGAACAACCCCATCAATGGGAGAGATAACCATTAAGTCCTCCAACATGGCTTTCGTGGCCTTTAAAATGGCCTTGCTCCGCTCCACTTCAGCCCGGGCGGCGCTGATCATATCGGGCCGGCTTCCCGAACGCAGCATACTGAGCCTGGCTTCGGCGGCTTGCAACTGGTTTTTGCTTATCTCGGCAGCGGCCTGGGCCTTTTCATACTCAACCTGCGGGATGGCCGCGGCCTGGAAGAGTGTCTCGGCCCGCTTAAAGTCATCGGCAGCCCGGTTAAAATTCACCCTGGCCGTATTGGCGGCGGCTTCCGCTTCCTTAATTTCCTGTTCCCTGGCCCCGGAGAGAAGATCAGCCAGGGCCGCTTCCGCTTTTAAGACCGTCAGTTCGTCCCTCTCCCGCTGGGCTAAGAGATCATTCCGGGAGATTTCGGCGACCAGTTGTCCCTTTTTCACATGGTCCCCCGCTTTTATCGCTATTGTTTTGATGGTACCAGGCACTTTGGCACTTAATTGTACACTGGTGGCTTCAATGGTGCCTGTCGCCTCAATCATACTGTTTTTGGTGGGAAAGTACTCCCCGTAAAGCCAGTAGGCTGACCCTGCCAGAAATAAAACTGCCAGAATAGCCACAATTTTTTTCCTCTTCTCCATCTGCTCCACTCCTTTGGCCCTGCGATGTACAAGTATACTAATGTCATTATTTTAGTTTACCTGGTTTTATATTAGCACTCTGCGATTATCCAGACAAGAGCTAACTTTAAAAATGCATATCCGAATTCTATTTTCATTAGACAAAGAAAAAAGCAGGCCTCACTGGCCTACTTTCGGTTCTTTTATCTCTATGTTTTCATTAAAATCCGATAGTAAAATACTGATATTGAGGAGATGCTGGGAGTTGCTGCGATGCTCGGCAGAAACCTCGGCCTTGCGGATTATTCCCTCGTTCCTGTCAATCCACAATTTATAATTGAAATCCTGCCAGTACAGTTCCAGGAACTTATTTTCTCCCCGGGCCATGACCTCATAGACACGGCAGGTTTTGCCGCCTATTTTTTCTTTACCGGCATATTTGGCCTCGATAATCTGGCTGAAATTAAAACTGCCCAGAGGATTAATTTCGGCAATCAGCTGTTCAAAAGCCACCCTTCCCTTGGCCGGAACTTTTAACCAGCCTTTGGAAGTGGTATCTCTCCTGTACATGGTATCACCTATCTGGTAGATTTCCACTTCCGCTTTGATGACGGGCAGTTCCCCTTTGATATGAACGCTCTGATGATTCTTTTCCCCCACTACCTGGGATAACACGGATTCTTTCCCTTCCAAGGTACGTTTGGCAATGGCCTGATAACGATAGCTTTGGGCTCCCAGGGTCTTCACCAGCCCCTGTTTGACAACTTCCTGGGGATCGGGCTGGGTAACCTCCTCATAGAGATAAAATCCCCCTAATCCCAAGACCAGGATTAATAAGGAAACCAAAAGCCATTTCCAGGGTACCTTCTTAATATTGAAAACAGCTATTGGAAATCTCGGTACTAACCTCATTTCTCCCCACTCCCGCAAGATTCTATCTTATGTAATCTTTACGAGGGGGGAGCAGGAAATATGCAAGTTTTCTTAATCAGTTTCATTGGCCAGCTTAAGCACTGTCTCCAACAACACCTCAGCCCCCCTGGAAATATCCTCCCAGGAGCTGAATTCAGCAGGATTGTGACTGATACCGTCTTTACTAGGTATAAAAATCATCCCCACCTGGGTTAATTCAGCCATATACATAGCATCGTGACCGGCTCCGCTGGGCATAACTTTATAGGGGTAGCCCAGGGCCTGGGTCGATCTTTCTAAAGCAGAAATAATTTTAGGCGACAAAGCTACGGGGTTTTCATTGGCTAAAATCTCATGCTCAATGCGAACACGGCGCTTTTGGGCTACATTCTCCAACAAGGCCAGGACTTTTTTCACCGCCAGGTCTTTACTTTCTTTATTAATATCACGAATATCTATACCCAGCTCCACTAGTCCAGGTATAACATTCATGGCCCCCGGAGATACCCGGGCGTAACCTACGGTACCTACCGTATGCTCCCCCGCTTCCCGGGAAGCTATCCTCTCAACTCCCAGGATAATTTCTGCCGCTGCTGCCAGGGCATCTTCCCGCAGATTCATGGGCGTAGCTCCGGAGTGATCGGCTCTCCCCCGAACAAAGACCTTGAGTCGGGTAGGTGCGGCAATGGAACTCACAATCCCAATGGGGAGTTTTTCTGCCTCCAGGACCCGTCCCTGCTCAATATGGGTTTCAATAAAAGCATAGATCTCTCCGGGCTTCACCCGGGCCGCAGGAAGGGCAGCGGGGGTAAGTCCAAACTCCTGTAAGGCCTCATAAAGGGAAATTCCCTGCTGATCTTTCCATGTCTTTAATTTTTCTACCGGGATGTGGCCACACATGACCTTGCTACCTAAAGTACCCACACCGAAACGAGAGGACTCTTCCACGGCAAAGTTGATGACTTCCACGGGTCTTGCGGTTTTAAGCCATAGCTCATTTAATACGCGAATCACTTCCAATGCAACAACCACACCCACAGTACCGTCAAAACGTCCCCCCTGGGGTACAGTATCCAGGTGGGAACCCATCATCACCGGGGACAGATCTTTGTTTCCCGCCCGTCTGGCCCGCATATTACCAAAAGCGTCCACCATAACCTGAAGGCCTTCGCCTTCCAGCGCTTTTTGCAAATAGTCTCTGGCCCCTTTATCTTCCTGAGTAAAGGCGAGGCGGCTGACGCCGCCTCCTTCCACTCCGCCAAAGGAGGCCAATTTTTCCAAATCCTTTTGGATTCTTTCCAGATTTACACGCATAAGCCAATCACCACCCTTGGTTTCATAAGTTCAGTTTCTCCGAGGGGAGTGTTTTATTTACTCAGCAGCATTTGTTTCCGAGATAATATTTCCCTCTTTTTTATCGTCTTTCTTCAAACACTGGTATATTTCCTCCAGGCGTTTCTGCACCCTGTAGAAAACCGTACCTTCGGGATAGTTCCCCTCGGCATCAGGTGTACCGGCGGGAACCCCGGTTAAAATTTCAATGCCCTCTTCGATGGTCTTGACGGCATAGATATGAAATTTTCCGGCTTTGACGGCTTCAATCACTTCCTCATCCAACATCAGGTTAGCCACATTTTGATAAGGAATCATTACCCCCTGTTTACCGTTTAAGCCCTTGGCCTTGCAGACCTGGAAGAAACCTTCGATTTTCTGGTTTACCCCCCCGATGGGCTGGATCTGACCTTTCTGATTCACGGAACCCGTTACTGCAATGTACTGTTTGATGGGTATACCGGAAAGACTGGAGAGGAGCCCGTATAATTCGGTACTGGAAGCACTGTCACCGTCTACACCGTCATAGAGCTGTTCAAAACAGATGCTGGCCGAGAAAGAGAGGGGACATTTCCGTCCGAACTTTTCTCCCAGGTACCCGCTCAAGATGAGCACACCTTTGTCATGAATGCGGCCACTCATTTTGGCTTCCCGTTCGATATTGATAATGCCCCGCTGACCCATATAGGTATTGACGGTGATCCGCGAGGGCTTGCCAAAGGAATACTCCCCCAGATCCAGAACGGCTAACCCGTTCACCTGCCCTACCACTTTTTCTTCGGTGTCAATGAGGATGACACCTTTTTCAATCATCTCCTGAAGCTTTCTTTCGTACTTGTTGGCTCGGAATATCTTTTCCTTAATGGCCTTGATCACATGCTCTTCAGTCACAAGTTCCGCCCCAGCCAGTTCAGCCCAGGTATCGGCTTCATAAATTATTTCCACCAGTTCGTTGAAACGGGTGGAGAGCTTTTCCTGACTGTCGGCCAGGCGAGAACTGTATTCTACAATCCTGGCTACGGCCATTTTTGTAAAGTGTCGGAGCTTCTCTTTTTGGCAATGATCACTGATAAACTGGGCCAATTTAAACATATGGCTCTGGGTACGTTCCATTTCCACATCAAAATCGGCACGGATTTTAAAGAGTTTACGGTAGTCCTCATCATAATTGTAGAGAATCTGGTGTTCCAGGTAGCTGCCAATTAAGATGATTTTTACATCCAGGGGGATAGGTTCAGGCTTAAGGGAAGAAGTAGCAATGGTGCCGATATGTTCAGCAATATTTTCAATGGTGATTTTCTCCGTTTTAAGTGCTCTCTTTAAAGCATTCCAGGTAAGGATGTTGGTTAACACATCACTGCACTGGAGAATCAGGTATCCCCCGTTGGCGCGGTGTAATGCCCCGGCCTTGATTTTCGTAAAATCTGTGGTTAAAACTCCCAGCTGGGTTTCATACTCCACCCTGCCAATAAGATTATAGAAAGTTGGGTTTGTCTCCACAATAACAGGAGCCCCCTGGGTTTTACCATTATCCACCAGGACATTAACCATATATTTAACGGTAAAATCTTTAGCCCGTTCATCCCTAAGGATCAACATTTCGAAAGGTGATTTCTCGTCCTTGCCTTTGAATTCCTTGAGATTCTTTAATATATCCTTCTTTACTTCCTCCAGAAAATCTCCCACAGGAGGAAACTCGCTGTACTCTTCTTTGAGACTTTCAAATAAGTGGCCAATGGCGGCAATCACCAGCTGGCCTTCCAGTCTTTCTACTTGTTCCTGAGTTTCTTTTTCCAAATCCCTGATTTTTTTAAAGGCATCTAAAACCAGGAAATTAATCTCTTTCGATTTTTCCTCAATTTCCTTGATTTCTTCTTTGGAAAGCTTTTTATACTCTTCTTCATCCATTTGTTTCCCCTCGGCATTGAGGGGAATGGTTAAAAACCCTTTTTCTGTATTCTTTAAGGCAAAACCTAACTTTTTGGCTGCTTCATCCAGGGTGCTCCAAACTTCCGCCTGCCGGTCTTGCAAGTGTTGATACAGCATGGTTTTGGCTTTGCCATACTCCTCGGAAGCCAGGGCTTTGGGGATATTAATTTTTACCTGGTTAACCAGTTGTATCATGTCATTTTGTAGTTTAACCCCCAGCCCGGGCGGCAGGGTTAGCGCCTTAGGCTGGTCAGGCTTTTCAAAATTATATACGTAGCACCAGTCCCAGGGAATCTCTTCCTGCATGGCCACTTCCTTTACCAGGGATTGGGTATAGCTGTTGCGACCGGTTCCCGTAAAACCAGAGATAAAGATATTATAGCCATGCTTTCTGATTTTGAGGCCGAATTCCATGGCTTTGACAGCCCGTTCCTGACCAACTATTCCTTCCAGAGGTGGTACCTCTGCGGTGGTTTCGAAAGGAAAGGCGGCACAATCACAGGCGTTTTTTAGTTGTTCGGGAGTTAATTCCCATTGTTTCATGCTATACCTCCTTGTTCTTCTTCATTTTGGCTTTATTTTTCTTTTTCATCCTCCTTCTGTTGTCTTTTCTACATATTTAAGTAATTTCCTGTAGAAGGGAAAAGTGGAAAATAAAAAAATACCGCTGTAGGGTTTTAGTTGTCTTTATTCTTCAAATAATTTATTCAACCTCTCCTCATTTATTCTCCTGCGTTTTTCCGTTTCTACCCTGTCCAACTTCCAGGGGGGACCTGCCAGACAGTCCCCTTCCCGGACACCCGGAGGCAAATCCTTTAGGGAACATTTTTCCTTTCTTTCATCATCCCAGATTAGAACAGCTACATCCTTTTCAATCCTGTCGATCACAGCATACATTTTCCTCACCTACCGTGCAGCTTTCCTGAAACCCGCCTGCTGGGCCTCCCGCTCTGTTTTAAACCAGAATTCGGCTTTAACCTGGCTGTAGTATTCCCCGCCGGGCAGGTGATAAACCTTACCGTTACTGCCAACATTGCCTTTGATGAGACCCCGTCCCCGGCTGTCCACCCACAATTTATCCAGCTCCTCACCCGGCTTTGATGGGGGGAGCAGGTATTTACTTAAGTCCATGGCTTCTTTATTCACGACCATGTCCTGCCCGTCCGTCTCCATGACTATAGTACCGGCCAAAGCCGTCCAGAAGGTTTGTATCTTTTCCCTGGCCAGAAGGGCTAGGGTTTCTTTGTGGGGATGCCCGTAATCGTTTTCTTTGGCCGCCGAGATTATGGCATAGTTAGGCTTCACCTTGCGGAGAAACTCCGGACTGGTGGAGGAACTGCTGCCATGGTGCCCTAACTTGAGAACGGCAGCCTCCAGCTTTGCGCCATTAGCCAGCATATGGGCTTCGGATTCTTTCTCCGCATCACCCGTTAACAGGAAAGCTACCTGACCAAAACTTACACGTAAAACTGCACTATAATTATTGAGATCCCCATAATTATCTTTGACCGGAGCAAGGAACTGGATCTGGACTTCCTGCCCCAGGTCAAGGCTTACACCGGCTTTGGCTTCTTTCACCTTTACTTTATTTTTCTGCAAAGCGGTGAGCAGGCGGCTGTATGTTGCAGAAGTATGGGAGACTTTGGGTAGATAGGCAGTTTCTACAGGAAATGCCTCCAGCACATCTTTAAGTCCCCCGATGTGGTCTTCATGGGGATGGGTGGCCACCAGATAATTGAGTCTGCTTACTCCGGCCTTTTTCAAGTAAGACACAACTGCCTCACCGCTATTACCCGGCCCGCCGTCCACCAGGAGGGTTTCACCTCCCGGAAAACGGAGAAAAACAGCGTCACCCTGCCCCACATCCAGGAAATGAACAGTTAGTTTACCGGGTTGAACTCCAGGAAGTGAAGGTGAGGGTGAGACGCCTTCCCGGGAAGCTGTACAGCCCAATAAGAGAGCAGATATAAGATAAATGATTAATAGAAGAGCACTGAGCCTGCACTTGCTTTTAGTAAACATATTTTTATTCACCTATTTTTGACCTTTCCTCTGTTGTTGATAGATATTTCCCCTTTCACCTAATCATCAATTCAGACACTTGTTCTGCATGGTATGAACTTCTAACCAGGGGAGAAGAGGCCACATATTTAAAACCCATTTCCATACACAATTCTTTATATCTTGCAAAAATTTCAGGATGTATATATTCAACCACAGGATGATGTTTACTCGATGGTGCCAGGTATTGACCTATAGTTACCAGGTCACAGCCAACTTCCCTTAAATCATGCAAGACATGAATAACTTCTTGCTCTTCCTCTCCCAGTCCTAACATGATCCCTGATTTTGTCAATATACTATCATCCATTTCTTTTACGCTCTTTAACAGCTCCAGAGACCGTTGATAGAGAGCCTTTGGACGTACCGCTGGATATAATCGGGGCACCGTTTCTACGTTATGGTTAATTATTTCAGGTTTGGCCCTTACCACTTTAGCTAAGGCCTCATAATCCCCTTGAAAATCGGGGATAAGGACTTCGATCACAATCTTTTTATTTAATTCCTTTATTTGCTCAATAACCCTGGCAAAATGGCCAGCGCCGCCATCAGGCAGATCATCTCTGGTTACAGAAGTTATCACTACATGTTTAAGATTCAGTTGTTTTACTGCCTGGGCCACATGGGAAGGTTCTTCCGGGTCTACTGCTTGCACGTGGCCCTTTGTTACATTGCAGAAGGTACAGTTACGTGTACATATTCTGCCTAAGATCATAAAAGTAGCCGTCTTTCTGCCAAAACACTCTATAATGTTTGGACATTTGGCTTCCTCACACACAGTGTGCAGGGAAAGTCTCTTTAACATTTCTTTAACCTCAATTAGCTTTTCTGCTCCCTGGAGTCTTACCTTTAGCCAGTCAGGTTTCCGTGTATACATATTAATCTCTCCCTGTTATCTGGTATAGTTTTTGTTTATCTATTATTTTTGGTTGTAAATTGAATATTTTACACAAGTACCTTGCTACCTGTTCATTAACCTTATTCAAATCTTGAGGATATCCCAATATCTTCTGTAAGGAAGTTACTCCCTTGTCGGTTATACCACAAGGATTTATCCACAGGAAATGTTCCAGCTGAGTATTAACATTAAAGGCAAAACCGTGCATAGTAACCCAACGCTTGACGGCACAACCAATAGCGGTTATTTTTTCATCACCTACCCAGACCCCAGGGTATTTAGAATTCCTACCGGCAGTTATACCATATTCCTCTTTTAGCAATTGAATAAAAGTCTCTTCAATTTTTCTGAAAAAATCGGGTATATCCCTACCATGTTTTTTTAGATCTAGGATGGGATATCCAACTATCTGGCCGGGACCATGGTAAGTCACATCCCCACCCCGGTTAACTTCATATATGTTAACTCCCTGGGCTTTCAATACTTCTTCCGGGGTAAGGATATTCGCACGATTACTCCTTACCCCCATGGTCAATACCGGGGGATGCTCTAATAAGAGCAACGTATCTTCTATCAAACCTTGCTGTCGTAATTTCAATAACCTCTCCTGTATACTTAAAGCCTCTTTATAATCCATTTTACCTAAGATGGCCACCAGTAACTTCATTTTTACCACTCCTAAGATTACTCATAGTTTTTAGTCGAACTGATAAATTATTGGCCGTCATCAAAATTGATAACGGCCATTGCAGCTTTCATTATAAGACTTCTCCATTTTTATTCCGATACCTCTCGGTTAAACATAAAATCATAAGGTTTTCGTCATTGTTTTTTAAAAAATTAAAAGTCTCTTAGTATTTTACTAAGAGACTTCCCCCACCTGAAAGTCACCAGCACTAGAACGAATTTAGTCCCCTTTCGTCCAGTTCATACATTCAAGGTAGGTCTTCTGGCTCACGGGTCAACCTCTTCCTGCCTTATGGTACACGGGGCAAAAAATTACATCCTGGGTTGACTCGGGGTGGAAATATTTGTTAGAGCTTCCTCAGTGGCCCTGTTAAAACGATTGTTAACGGCCATGTCGCCTAAGGCCACAAAACCAACCAGCTTGCCATTCTCTACGACAGGCAGGCGACGCACCTGTACATCTCCCATGAGGTCGAGGGCGGATTCCACTTCCATATCCGTTTTGCCCACCACAAGATTATCGGTCATCACTTCCCGGCACTTCACTTGTTTGGGGTCTTTACCGGCACAGACCACCCGTAAAACAATATCGCGGTCCGTAATAATTCCCTGCACATCCATGTTATCGGTGCAAATGGGAAGGGAGCCGATATTTTTGTCTTTCATAATCTGGGCAGCATCAAAAATTGTGGTGTCGGGAGAAACGGCGATAACATCTTTGGTCATAATATCTTTGAGTTTCATAATATAACCTCCTTTCCATTTCTCCCATTAGGATTTCCCTAAAGACCTTTTTTTTTGCATTTGATTAGAAAAAATATTTAAGGATTTACTTGAGCTGTAAATTATCTTTGGTAAGGCTTTCGGCGGCTTCTATCAATTCCTGGAGCAGCTTGTTCAGGTCCTCCAATACGGGATTAATCTGAACCAGTTTTTCCGCTTGTTCATGGGAAACATGGCTTACGGTACGGGTGGCCGTATCAATGGAATGAATGGCCTCCCTGATACCACCAATAATGGAACTAATCTCGCTGGTAGCATTGCTGGTGACATGGGACAAATTACGCACTTCGCTGGCTACTACATTGAAACCCCGCCCGTATTCACCGACCCGCGCCGCTTCAATAGAAGCATTTAAGCCAATGAGATTTGTCTGCTTGGCGATTTGCCTGACCGTACAAAGAATGTTCTCCGTTGCTTCTACTTTCTCAGTGGCCATTTCCGTAACATTCTTTAACTCCTGGCTGGTGGCAGAAAGTTCTTGAGCTTCAGCAGCAATTTGCTGGATTGTACCCTGGAAATTTTGCAGAGCCGTACCTAGGCGCCTGGATATATCCAGCAGCAGCTCTTTGCGATGGGTGTTTTCCGATACGCCAATGGCCCCGATTACTTCACCGCTGTCATTACATAACGGTAAGCCCACGGCAATATAAGGCACACCATAAAGACTGGCATCCACTTCCACAACAACCCTTTTTTTGTTTTTCATGGCTTTATAGGCAGCCGTTCCCTCATAGACAGGGTCTCCCGCTTTTATTTTCAGATCCAGGGTTTGGGCA
>JAIHAN010000080.1 GCA_020054815.1 Peptococcaceae bacterium
ATCCCGAACACGGCAGTTAAGCCCTTCAGCGCAGATGGTACTTGGCCTTAAGGCCTGGGAGAGTATGTCGTTGCCAGGATTATTTAATTTAAAGAGAGACTCGTAATCGAGTCTCTCTTTATTATTGGGGACATTCCTGTCCCCAGAGAATTACATGCCCTTCAGCAGGTGTGTCCCCTAACCTTTTGTATAAAGATTGATGCCTACATAAAATTTCGGTGGTTATTTAGTCGATTGAACAATTATAATAGTTTTATAGAGGAAATTATTTAATAAATGCTAAAAGATACCGGGTCAGAAAAAACTTACTAGGAGGTTTGTTAATGGAAGTAAAAAGTGTTGCTGTTATTGGAGCAGGCCGCATGGGATCATTGATTGCCAGTAAGTTACCTACAGAAATAAAAAAGATTGTGATAGATAAGGATAGGGATAAAGCCCGTGAAGTGGCGGAGCAAGTAGAGGCAGAGTATAGCGATAAGATTGAGATGGCCGCCGCTGCCGATATGATCATGATGGTTTTACCTACTCCTGCTATCAAAGAAATGGTTGGAAAATTAATGGACGTTGTAAAAGATGGAACCACAATTTTAAATATGGCTACCACTGCACAGATTGAACCAGCTATGGTACTTAATAACCGGGATATCGCAATAATTGATACAAAAATCATTGGCCATGCTAAAGAGGTCTTCCGCGGTGAACCTGCCATTATTGTAGTTAATACTGCTGATGAAGCAAGATTTGCAGCCATTGCTAATGTCTTAAAGAAGTTTTATAAAGTAGTCCAGGGCGACAGCTCTTTAGTGGAAACCATTAATTCCCTTGCTTCTTCTGAAGGTATTAAAGCTGCGGTAGCTATTCGTAAAAAATTACAAACCCTCAATGTTGATAATGATTGGATTAATGTGGCTATTCGTACAGTTTGTGCAGGGACAATGAAAGCCTTCACCGAAGATGATTTAGGCCATTTTGCCCGGGAACTGGTAAGAAAGCTGGAACAAGAAGACTAAAGGGTGTAGAATTTACCAGGGGTTCTAAGCTTGACATGGGAAGGTGCCTGTGCTAATATTTAATATGTCAAAATAATAGTCCTCGATAGCTCAACGGTAGAGCACTCGGCTGTTAACCGAGTGGTTGTAGGTTCGAATCCTACTCGGGGAGCCATTTTGTAAGTTAGGTCCTTAGTTAGACTAAGGACTTTTTCTTTTGCAAATTAGCGAGAAAAATGTAAAAAAATAGCAAGCTGTATCTTGCGAAATAAGTAGAATTATGCTTAAAATATTGACAACAAAGATTAACAAAAATCATACTTTAACGAATTATATCAGAAAAAGGGACAAAAGTCCCGGAAGAATAGGACGCTGGCTTGATGCAAAATGTCATATCCTGTGATAATTTGTAATAAAAGGGTGTCGGGGGGTGCAATGAATTCTATGTTGTCACGTTTAAGTGAGGAAGAATTAGTTCAGCTTGCACAACAGGGGAACGCAGACGCCTTGGAAAAGCTCTTATTTTTATATCGAGGTTTTATCCGTTATGTCAGTCAGAAATACTATCTTAAGGATGGGGACCAGCAGGATTTATTACAGGAAGCAACGATTGGGCTGCTGGAAGCTATCAAAGCTTATGATATAACCACCAAGGTAAAGTTCAGGAATTTTGCTTTTCTCTGTATAAAACGGGAGCTGGATTCGGCGGTTAGCAGATCAAACAGAAAAAAACAGCAGATTCTTAATGAGGCCATACCTATTTACGCATACGTTGACAAAGAAAATGCCAGGTATGGTACAGAGTATTACGCAGGTGACAATTTGCTGAAAAACGAAAAAGATACACCAGAAGCTAATCTCCTGGAACGTGAGGGTCTGGAAGAACTGATAGCCTTTTTAAAAAAAGAGTTAACCCTCTTAGAACAAAAGGTCCTTATGCTGAGATTAGAAGGCAGGAGTTATCGTGAAATAACGGTAATTTTGGAGATACAGGCTAAAGCAGTTGACAATGCCATACAACGGATTCGGAGAAAAGTACTACTTGCTTATAATAAAAAGAAGAGCGCCTAGTTCATCAACCGGGTGCTCTTTCTTTTGCGTCGTCATAAAGGTAAGGAAAGGTTAAATAAAACATCAAAAATATATTATAAAAGGGTCTAACCAGGGAATATTCTCAAAAACAAAGGTTGAATAGAGGAGGGAGTTTATTGTTATAATATAAACATAAGGTCAATAAAGGTCAGGTGATAACAATGAGTCTTGCCAGGAGGATAGAGGAATATATAAAAAAATTACTGCAAGAGGAAAATGTTATAGAAATTCAGCGTAGCGAGCTAGCGGAAGAATTCCAATGTGTTCCCTCACAAATCAACTATGTCCTTAGTACCCGTTTTACACCTGCCCAGGGTTATTTAGTAGAGAGTCGCCGTGGAGGCGGAGGGTATTTACGTATTATTAAACTCTCGTGGGATAAACTTTCCCAGAAGGAAATACAGGACGTATATTCCAGTCTGGGAGACAGCCTGGACCAATGGGAAGCAGAGGGCATTCTTCGTCGCCTAAAAGAGGAGGATATTCTAACGGACCGGGAATATTATATGTTGAAGGCAATAATTAGCCGGGATACATTACAAATTTCACTGCCGGAACGGGACTTCATTAGGCTGAGGATTTTGCAAGCCGCTTTAGCAGCTATTTCCCGGGACGATTTATAAGGGGGTAGGAGGATGTACTGTCAAAAGTGTGAACAAAGACCTGCCACCGTGCATATTACCCATTTTATTAATGGGAAAAAGCAGGAAACTCATCTCTGCGAAATATGTGCACAGGAAGAGCAGATTAGCATCGGGATACCGCAAATAGCCTTTAATACCTTTAACAATTTTCTGGGTTCTTTTTTGACCCAACCTGCGGTAACTGACAAAAAAATAAATGTGGAGGCATGTCCCGCCTGCAGGACACCCTATCATAAAGTTGCTGAAAGGGGCCGTGTAGGCTGCAGTGAATGCTATCAGCACTTTTCCCCGCAATTGGACCCACTTATTAAAAAGATTCATGGGAATAATACTCACACCGGCAAAATTCCTAAACGTATGGGTAAATCCTTTAGACTAAGGAGAGAACTTGAGGAGCTTAAGGAAAAATTAAAGTTGGCTGTAGAGCGGGAAGAATATGAAAAAGCCGCCGGCATCCGTGATAGGATCAAAGAACTGGAGAAGGGGATGGATGGAGGTAAGGTTGCCCATGATTGATCATATTTTTACACGGGCCCGCAGCAGTTGGACTAAAAATGAGGGGCCCCTTAATCATATAGTTATTAGTTCCCGTGTGCGTTTGGCCAGAAATCTCGAAAAGATTCCCATGCCTCCCTTTCAAAATGAAGCGCAAAGTCATACCGTCCTGGAGAGAACGAAGAAGGCTGTGGAGGCTGTTAAGCTTACCGGGAATACCGGACTGTTCTTTTTGCGTCTTAGTGAATTGCCGGCATTAGAAAAACAGATACTATTAGAAAAACACTTAATCAGTCCGGAACACTTGGAGGATAAACCTAATAAAGGGCTAGCCATCAGTGCAGATGAGACCATCAGCATTATGGTAAATGAGGAAGATCACCTGCGTCTCCAGGTCTTGCTTCCCGGTTTACAGCTGGATAAAGCTTGGGAGCAGGCTGACAAAATTGATAATCTCCTGGAAGAATACCTGGAGTTTGCTTTCTGTGAAAAGAAGGGTTACCTTACTGCTTGTCCCACCAACGTAGGAACAGGCTTAAGAGCAAGTGTCATGGTCCATATTCCTGCCCTGGTGATGACCAGACAGGCTACGAAAATATTTCATACGCTGGGCCAGTTAGGTTTGGCTGTACGGGGCCTTTATGGCGAGGGAACTGAATCGAAAGGAAACATATTCCAAATATCCAATCAGATTACCTTAGGGGAGAAAGAAACCGAAATCATCCAAAATCTTTCCAGTGTAACCCGGCAGATTGTTGATAAAGAAGAAGAGATGAGAAAAATACTGTTAAAGGAAATTCCTTTACAACTAACCGACCGTGTAGGAAGAGCCTATGGTATCTTGAGCAATGCCGCTATTTTAAGTTCGGAAGAAGCCTTAAATCTCCTCTCCGATTTAAGATTGGGTGTCGACCTTGGGCTGGTGAAACTTAATCTAAAGCAGGAGAACCTCACAGAATTGATGGTACTGGCCCAACCGGGTTTTTTACAGAAGTATGCGGGGAAATCCATGGACGCTTTAGAAAGAGACGCCACGAGAGCCAAATTATTTGTAGAGAAATTAAAACAAGGGGGATATAGTTAAAATGTTTACACGATTTACACAGCGTGCGCAGCACGTGATATACTTGGCAAAAGAAGAAGCAAAGTCCTTAGGACATCCGGCCGTAGGGACGGAGCATCTCTTACTCGGGCTTATTCGTGAGAATGAGGGTATCGGAGCAAAAGCGTTGATCAACCTGGGGCTGGATTTAAGCACCGTTAGAAAAACCGTTACAGACCTGGTGGCGCCTGGTTACGAGACACCTGCAGAAATTGGCTTAACTCCAAGAGCGAAAAAGGTTTTTGAACTGGCCAATGATGAAGCCCAAAAATGGGGTGTAAACTATGTGGGAACAGAACACCTGCTTCTGGGGCTGGTGCGTGAAGGGGAAGGTGTGGCTGCCCAGGTTCTAGCCGATTTAGGAGTTACTGCCGATGCAGTGCGGAAGCAGGTTTTAGCCCTTTTAGGCGGCGCAGGTCCTATGAATAACAACTTAGGCGGTAAGAAGGGAGCAGCCAAAAATACCCAAACGCCTAATCTCAATGAATATGGGCGGGATTTAACAGGACTGGCGGAGGATGACAAAATAGATCCTGTTATCGGCCGGGCTAAAGAAATTGAAAGAGTTATTCAGGTTTTGAGTAGAAGGACAAAAAGTAACCCGGTACTCATAGGTGAGCCGGGGGTAGGAAAGACGGCCATAGCAGAGGGCTTAGCCCAACGCATTATTAAAGGGCAGGTCCCCGAAATATTAAAAGGGAAAAGGGTTGTGGCTCTTGACATGGCTTCCCTGGTAGCCGGTTCTAAATATCGGGGGGATTTTGAGGAACGACTGAAAAAAGTATTGGAAGAAATCAGAACCAGTGGTAACGTGATTTTATTTATAGATGAAATGCATACCCTTATTGGAGCGGGAGCAGCCGAAGGGGCCATTGATGCCGCCAATATCCTGAAACCAGCTCTGGCCCGGGGAGAAATTCAGGTCATAGGTGCTACTACCCTGGATGAATACCGTAAACACGTAGAAAAAGATCCTGCCCTGGAGAGAAGGTTCCAGCCGATTATGGTTAATGAACCTACTAAAGAGGAGGCTGAGGCCATCCTGCTAGGATTAAGAGACCGCTATGAGGCTCATCACAGGGTGAAAATTACTGACGGGGCTTTAAAGGCTGCAGTGGATTTGTCAGACCGTTATATTACCGACCGTTTTCTCCCCGATAAGGCCATTGATTTAATTGATGAGTCTGCTTCCAAAGTGAGATTAAAAGTGGTTACTACACCGCCCGATGTTAGGAAAATTGAGGCTAAAATTGAAAACCTTAATAAGGAAAAAGAAGCAGCCATTATGGCTCAGGAGTATGAAAAAGCTGCCGAGCTCCGTGATGAAGAACAAAAGGCCAGAAAAGAGCTGGAGAGAATTAAGGCCCAGTGGGAGCAAGAAAAAATTCATAATACGCCCTTTGTCACAGAAGAAGACATTGCTCAGGTTGTCTCTAGCTGGACCGGTGTTCCCGTACAGCGGCTGGCGGAGGAGGAATCTGCCCGTCTCCTGAAAATGGAGGAGATCTTGCATCAGAGAGTAGTTGGGCAGGACGAGGCTATTAAAGCTGTTTCCAGGGCTATCAGAAGAGCAAGAGCTGGCTTAAAAGACCCCAAACGCCCCATAGGTTCATTTATTTTTGCCGGTCCCACTGGGGTAGGAAAAACAGAGCTGGCCAAAGCTCTGGCTGAAGTTCTTTTTGGCGATGAAGATGCCATTATCAGGCTGGATATGTCTGAATATATGGAGAAACACACGGTGGCTCGACTAATCGGTGCACCTCCCGGGTATATTGGTCATGAAGAGGGAGGACAGCTGACAGAAGCCGTGCGCAGAAAGCCCTATTCCGTAATTCTTTTAGATGAGATTGAAAAAGCCCACCCCGATGTCTTTAATACGCTTCTCCAGGTTCTTGAGGACGGAAGGCTTACCGATTCTAAAGGGCGGACCGTTAACTTTAGAAATACAGTGACCATCATGACTTCCAATGTGGGCGCAAGTACAATTAAAAGAGAGCCTACTGTAGGCTTTGTGACAGCTGCCGGGGAAAAAGATGAATACGAACGGATGAAAAACAGGATTATGGAAGAAATTAAAAAAGTTTTTCGTCCGGAATTCTTGAACAGAATTGATGAGATTATCGTCTTCCATCCCCTGAATGAGGAGCAGCTCAAGGAAATAGTCTCCCTCATGGTGAACAGTTTGGCGAAGCGTCTTCTCGAACAAGAGGTTACTGTGGAGGTTACGGACAAAGCCAAAGAGGTTATCGCCAAGGAGGGATATAACCCCACTTATGGTGCCCGACCACTGCGCCGGGCCATCCAGAATTTAATCGAAGACCGCCTTTCTGAGGAAATGCTGAAAGGAACTTTCAAGAAAGGGCAGAAAGTGATCGTAGATGCGGAAGAAGGACAGTTAGTGGTTAGGGTAGCAGTTACCCACTAGAGAATAAATAGAGAGAGGCTCGCCTCTCTCTATTTATTTTCAAAAACCGAGCAAAGCAGGGTTGCAGGAAAAGCGATAAGTGGGAGAGAAATTTAAAAGCTGTAAGTTTTGGGAGGGGATAACTTGTCTAAACAAAAGTATAAATATGTCTGCCAGCAATGCAGCTACGAAGCTTCCCGCTGGCTGGGAAAATGTCCGGAGTGTGGTGCCTGGAACAGTTTGCTAGAGGAGACAATAGAAAAAAAGACAGTAGCAGGTGCCCGGAAGACCGGGGGAGTTCGGCCCGAACCTCTGCCCCAGATCAAGCCCCTGGCAGTTGAACGGTTGGACCTGGGAATGGCGGAATTCAACAGGGTTTTAGGAGGTGGTTTAGTACCCGGTACTGTTGTCCTCCTGGCCGGAGATCCCGGTATAGGCAAGTCTACACTCCTGTTACAATCTGCCTCTTATGCCGCACAGAAATTAAACAAAGTACTTTATATCTCCGGGGAAGAATCGGCCCAACAAATTAAAATGCGGGCAGCCCGGGTGGGTCTGGATAATAGCAATCTCTGGCTGTGGTCGGAAACTGACCTGGATGCCATTGAGGCGGAAATAAGAGAGTCTCTGCCTTCACTGGTTATCGTCGATTCTATCCAGACCATTTATTCCACGGAACTGAACTCCGGACCCGGCAGTGTCAGCCAGATTAGAGAAGGGACAACCTGCCTTTTGAGCCTTGCCAAGACACTTAATATCCCCGTAATCATTGTAGGACACGTGACAAAGGATGGTATGATTGCAGGACCCCGTGTTTTAGAACATATGGTAGATACGGTTTTATATTTTGAGGGAGAACGCCATTACCAGTACAGGATTCTCCGGGCCATTAAAAACCGTTTTGGTTCTACTTTTGAGCTTGGTGTGTTTGAGATGAAAAATGAGGGTTTAACGGAAGTAACCAATCCTTCTCAGGCTTTTTTAGCGGAAAGGCCACTTTTCTCTCCCGGTTCAGTGGTAGCTGCCTGTATGGAAGGGTCAAGACCGCTTTTAGTGGAAATACAGGCTTTAGTGAGCCAGAGTTCTTTTGGCCAGCCCAGGCGGATGACCACAGGGACCGATAACAATCGTGTAAATCTCATCATGGCTGTTTTAGAAAAGCGGGTAGGACTTAACCTAAACTTTCAAGATGCTTATGTCAACATCGTGGGGGGGATTAAGATTTTAGAGCCTGCCCTGGATTTATCTATAGGCCTGGCCATTGCTTCCAGTTTAAAAAATACTCCCTGTTTGCCGGGGTTGGCCGTAATGGGGGAAATAGGCTTAACAGGAGAGATAAGAGGGGTTCCCTATGTTTATAAGCGCTTACAGGAGGCCAAGAAACTGGGCTTTAAATGCTGTCTTCTTCCGGCGGGTAACGCAGAGGAAAAAGTGCCAGGCTTAGACCTGCTGGAGGTAAAAACAGTGAGAGAGGCCATTGACGCGGCTTTGGTATAAAAAAGTGGTATAAAAAAGGGACTGACCATGGTGGTCAGTCCTGTTAGCTTTTATGTAAGATTAAATACACCGAGGGTTGTTATCTTTTTGAGTTCTTGTTCCATTACTTCATCAAGGGTGATTCCCAGGGTATTACAGAGGGCAGCCAGATAAAACAAGTTCTTGCCCATTTCGTTGATGACTATGTCCCGGCAGTTATTGCATAACTCCCCCTGAAGATGACTGTCTAAAAGGTTTTTTAAGTCTTTTAAAGAGGCCTCTTTGGGAAATGGTTTCTTTTCCGCGTGTACTCTAAGACAACCGCAGGAGGTTACGGCTTTGGTAACGGCCCGGTTCATTCTGGCATTTGCTTCCTGGGACTTAGATAATATATCTAAAACACTTTGGTGACGCATAAGAAACTGAGCAACGGTTTGCTGGAAATCTTGGCACTGGAGGTCTCTCACCCAAAACACTCCTTTGATTCACGGCTTTAATGATAGTGTTATTATACTGATAAAACTTTTGTCCTGTCAACGTTATGGTGGGACAAAAAAAGGTTGACTACAATTTTTGGCGTATGATATAATATATAAATTTTTGACATATACTTAATAATCTGCTAAAATTTAAATAAGGTAGCTCTCTTGGGGGTGATAAGTTGTTTAATATCGGTGACAAAGTTGTATATCCCATGCACGGTGCCGGGATCATTGAGTCCATCGAAGAAAGGGAAATCCTAGGGGAGAAAAGACCGTATTATGTGATGCGGATGCCCATTGGTAACATGAAAGTCATGGTTCCTATGAAGAATGTTGGTGAAATCGGCCTAAGAAAAGTCATTGAAGAAGAAGAAGTGAATGCGGTATTTCATATACTATCGGATAAAAGCAGTCCTATGTCCACAAACTGGAACCGTAGATACCGGGCCAATTTGGAGAAAATAAAAAGCGGTAATATTTATGAACTGGCTGAAGTAGTAAGGAATTTAAGCCATCGTGATAAGAAAAAAGGGCTTTCTACCGGTGAAAGGAAGATGCTGGATAACGCTAGGCAAATTCTCATTAGTGAACTCGTCTTGGCTAAAGACGGAAAAGAGGAACAGATCAGAGGCCTTCTGGAAGAATATTTAGCTTAGATCGCCCAAGGAGGCGATTTTTCTTTTAATTATTTAAATTTACAAGAGATAATTACAAAAATAGGATATTAAACTTGCTTTCATAAGTACCCTTTCGTATAATGAATAGGATAGTTTCTTAAAATATTAAGGAATTAGATTCGTGTAGGTAACCCGCTTTGAAGGAGGTGAGATGATGATAAGGAAAATTATGCGCACAATTATTGCCTTATCTTTCCTGGCGGGAGGAATATCCCTTGGTTATGCCCTTACCCATAATGGGTTACTAAAAGTACCCAATTTGGAGATAAGAATGGCTTTAACGGCCTTTCCCGGGGTGGTAGCCGGTTTAATAGGCTATAGTATTGCGCCCAGGATTATCACTTGGGTTGTTCAGATGACAGAATGGGTGGAAAGCAAACTGCAGAGAATGCCTTTTAGTGATCTCATGGGGGCGGCTATAGGCTTAATCATTGGACTTATAATTGCTAGTTTATTAGGGTCCTCCTTTGCCAGGATTCCTCTGGTTGGTAATTACGTGCCTATCGTGGGGAGTGTTTTGTTAGGTTATTTGGGTATAAGCATTGGCCTGAAGAAAAAGGAAGAGCTGCTAGGCCTCTTTTCCCTTTTTCCCAGGTTTGGGCGGGAAAAGGAGAAGCCAGCGCCTGTCAAGCCGGAACCTAAACCCCTTTATAAAATACTCGATACCAGTGTCATTATTGACGGACGAATTGCCGATATTTGCAAAAGTGGTTTTGTAGACGGTGTTCTTGTCATCCCCAGCTTTGTACTGGAAGAGTTAAGACATATCGCGGATTCCTCAGACCTTCTAAAAAGAAACAGGGGCCGGAGGGGCCTGGATATTCTTAACAAAATTCGTAAAGAGCTTGATGTCATGGTACAAATAACTGAACAGGACTTTAATGATCTGGCGGAAGTGGACAGTAAGCTGGTGCGTTTAGCTCAGGTGCTGGGAGGACAGATCATTACCAATGACTATAACTTAAACAAAGTTGCCGAATTACAAGGCGTCCGTGTGCTTAATATCAATGAACTGGCTAATGCCGTAAAGCCGGTTGTTCTCCCCGGTGAGGAAATGATTGTCCAGGTTATCAAGGATGGCAAAGAATCAGGTCAAGGCATAGGATATTTAGACGATGGAACCATGATTGTGGTGGACTCCGGAAAGAAATTTATCAATCAGACAATTTATGTTGTTGTTACCAGTGTGCTGCAGACTGCCGCCGGGCGTATGATATTTGCCAAACCTAAGTTTAACGATAAACGAACTTTATATGAGGTGGATGCCATTGGCTAAGGTTACTGCTCTTATACCCTGCGCCGGTCAAGGGAAAAGAATGGGCGGTTCTATTAGCAAACAGTATATGGAGATTTTAGGCCGTCCTCTCTTAGCCTATACCCTGGACAAGTTCCAGGGTCATTCTTTGATTGATGAGATCATCCTTATTCCCCGTGCGGAGGAAATTGCCTACTGCGACAAAGAGGTCGTTAAAAAATATGGTTTTACTAAAGTGGCAGCCCTTGTTCCGGGCGGTGAGGAACGCCAGGATTCCGTTTGGCAGGGGCTTTGTGCTCTGGGAAAGGAGACGGGTTGGGTGGTCATACATGATGGGGTAAGGCCCCTGGTCACCGGGTCCGTTATTTCCGCAGCCCTGGAAACTGCTTTTTTAAAAGGAGCGGCTGTTGTTGGCGTCCCCGTAAAGGATACTGTGAAAAGAGTCAATCCCGACCTGACTGTGAGCGAGACCCCTCCCAGGGAAAGTCTTTGGTTAGTCCAAACCCCCCAGGTTTTTCGCAAAGATATCGTGCTAAACGCCTATCAAAAGGCCTTCCGGTTGGGATGGCGCGGCACTGATGACGCTTCCCTGGTGGAGAGAATGGGTGTTAAAGTGCAGATGGTTAGAGGGGAGTATGACAATATAAAAGTCACTACGCCCGAGGATTTGATTCTAGTGAGAGAAACAGTAAGGGTGGTCAGATAGATGCGGATTGGTTTCGGTTATGATGTACATGCCTTGATAGAGGGAAGAAAACTCATCATCGGCGGGATTGAGATACCTCACGAAAAAGGACTGCTGGGCCATTCGGATGCAGATGTCCTCCTCCATGCCGTCATGGATGCCTTGTTGGGGGCGGCGGCGCTGGGTGATATAGGACAGCATTTTCCCGATAGGGATGAGCGCTTTAAAGACATAGACAGCGGCCTCCTGTTAACAGAAGTAATCCGGTTGTTACATAGCAAAGGATATAAATGTCATAACCTGGATTGTACAGTGGTGGCCCAGTCTCCCAAAATTGCGCCCTACCGGGAGGAAATGAGAAAAAAAATAGCCCGCTTATTAGGTGTAACTTTGGATCAGGTAAGTATCAAGGCAACTACAACGGAAGGTTTGGGTTTTACCGGTAGAAAAGAGGGTATAGCGGCTTATGCGGTGTGCACCATAACTAGTACCGGGTAACGGGAGTTTCAGATAGTTACTAGTTACTAGTGATATTTTTAAAGCGAACCGTTAACAGTTAACCGTAAACCGTAAATATGAAACCACCAGGAGGTTCGGTTCACTGTTCACGGTTTACGGTTTACGGATACAGGTAACTGGAGTCGGATATCGGAAAACGGATATCGATATTAAGCAAGGAGGTTATCAATTTGGAAGAAATTCGTGTAAGATTTGCACCAAGTCCAACAGGTCCTTTACATATTGGCGGCGCCCGTTCCGCCTTGTTTAATTTCCTTTATGCCAAAGGAGCCGGAGGCAAATTCATTATCAGGATAGAGGATACGGATTTGGAAAGGTCCAGCAGGGAGTCCGAAGAAAATATCCTTGATTCCTTACGCTGGTTAGGAATAACCTGGGACGAAGGCCCTGACAAGGGGGGACCTTACGGTCCTTATCGTCAAACGGAAAGATTAGGGTTATATCAGGAATATACCCAAAAACTTCTTGAACAGGGTAAAGCATACTACTGTTATTGTTCCGAAGAAGAATTGGAGGCAGAACGGCAGGAACAAATGGCCAGAGGGGAAACGCCCCGCTACAGCGGTAAGTGCTGTAAGTTATCGCCTGCTGAGAGAACTAAGTTAGAGGAAGAAGGGCGAAAACCCGTTATTCGTTTTCGTGTGCCGGAAAACCGGGATATTATTATTGATGACCTGGTCAGAGGTCAAGTGGTTTTTGAGAGTAACGGTATCGGTGATTTTGTTATTGTTAAGTCTGATGGTATACCCACCTATAATTATGCGGTGGTTATCGATGATACAAACATGAAAATCAGCCATGTGATTAGAGCTGAAGAACATTTATCCAATACACCCAGGCAGGTCCTGCTTTATGAAGCGCTGGGATTTAAGGTACCCCTTTTCGCCCATATCTCACTTATTCTGGGTAAGGACCGCAGTAAAATGAGTAAAAGACACGGGGCCACCTCTGTTGTACAGTATAAGGAATTAGGTTATTTGCCCGAAGCTGTCGTTAATTTCCTGGCCCTTTTAGGCTGGTCCCCCGTGGGGGAAGAAGAAATATTCAGCATGGAGGAGTTAAAAGACGAGTTTTCCTTAGAGCGGGTGGCTAAAAATCCTGCTGTTTTTGACATGGATAAACTCCGCTGGATTAATGGCATTTATATCAGGAAAACCCCTGTGGAACGCCTGGCTGCCTTGGCCTTGCCCTTTTTACAGAAGGCAGGCTGCGTCTCGGCGTCCCCTACTCCTGCTGAGTTGAACTGGACTCAATTGGTAGTGACTGCCCTTCAAGAGAAGTTATCCACACTTTCGGAAATCGAGGAGCATATGGGCATCTTAGCCGGGGAAACCGTAGAAATAGAAAATGAAGAAGCTGC
>JAIHAN010000081.1 GCA_020054815.1 Peptococcaceae bacterium
GGCGAAAATGTCTAACCTACTGTCAACCTTACTTGGCGTTCCATGACAACCGCCACTGACGGTTATCAAGTGGCCGCCAAATAATGTGGGCATCAACACCTTTATCCTTACAATTAACTCCACTAGTCTTTGGTTTTACTATCCTCTCGGGTTGGGCTATTGGAATAATGGTTTCACCTTTTTCTGCCGTATCATTGATTACCGCTGGTTTGGAAAAGACCACCTCCTGGAAAATAAGTTTGGGCATTAACGGCACCTTTGGTGTTTTTATTCTGCCAATCATTGCCCTTGTCTTATCCTTGCTTCTGTATATAAGCTAATCGAGTAGGGGGCCGCCTCCACCCAATTGGTGGCCTAAAGAACCCGGCGTGCGCATTTCCCGTACCAACTCTTCCTGTCTACGCTTTGCATTACACATTGCCATGCACCACACAAGACTCGATACATGACTGTTGGTTAAACTTTATCATGGTAACCATTTCAGGTTACTTGTTACTCATGCGCTTTCAAGGCGCAACACGATGGACACCCTTGCCTTAGGCTAACGGGCTGGTGGTAGTGGACTTTCACCACCAAATCAGCGCCCATGCCGGGCGCACAAGGGAAAAGGGAAAGCGGACAAGCAGTCCAACTTTCCCTTCATAAAAAAGACTAACTCATGATTAGTATTGACAATTTATTGAGAAATATTACCATGAATTCGGTTTTCCATAAGAAAAATTTTTCTCATATGTACATGTACGGCTGCAAAAACTGCGGCTATGCCGGGATGCTGCATCGGCATGGCTGTTACACCCGTAATGTCATCACTTTATATCAGCATTTGCTTATCGAAAATAATGAAGAGTCTTTCAGAATTTTCTTGAGGATTTTTGTACTTTCATCCTAAAATTAACCGAATAATCACTATCACTCTTTGTTATAACCAAGCTTTCTCGATATCTCTTTTGTGTATTCCATAAGTGTTTTACTAATATTTCGGGTCAATTCGGCACTCATGCGTGAAGTTGGCCCAGCCACACTGATAGCCCCAACCGGTTTACCCTGGTGGTTAAAAATGGGGGCGGCGATACATTTTAATCCCACTTCTAACTCTTCATCATCCTCAGCATAGCCCTTCTCTCTAATTTTTAATAATTCCTCATACAACAAATCTGAATCGCAAATTGTTTTATCCGTCCGTTTTTGAAAGGATGTCTTTTTTAAGATATCTTTAATTTCTTCTTCTTTTAAATGAGCTAAAATAGCTTTACCCACGCCGGTACAATAAAGTGGCAACCTCTCCCCTACTTTGGAACAAATCCGCATAGAGTGGGGACTCTCGATTTTGTCAAGATATAAGACATCACTGTCACTGTGCACAACAAGGTGCACAGTTTCTTTATAGATATCAGCCAAATTCTTCAGATAGGGTGTAGCAATACTTAATAGATCGGCCTTAACTTTCGTACCCAGCCGAAACAGTTCTATACCCAGGCGGTATTTCCCCGATTCTTTATTTTGTTCTAAAAACTGGTGTTGCTCCAATGTGGAGATAAGTCCAAATGCAGTGCTTTTGTTTAAACCCAGCAACCTGCTTATTTCTGATACACCTAGCTCCGGCGTCCTTTCAAAACACTGCAATATTGAGATAGCTCTACTTACCGATTGTACTAACCCGTTTTTTGCTTCTTTCACGTATAAACACTCCCATTGTTTATTCAATGCTATATAAATTCTCAAACTTAGTAGCATGAAAATTCATTTCTACGTTGCTACTCAATTTCCTTCCATCAAACAACACGTATTATGAGTTAAGAAATTAATTTATAATAGCCTGTCATGATTACCCTCCATGGATTTTACTTATTTAAAGAGCTGGAAGTCAAATGTCTGGGTTATTATTAACGTTAAACCAGTTCTCGCTAAATCAAAAGCCCTGGCCAAACCGGCTGCACCACCGGCACATCCCAGCCCCCAAAGAGGTAAACGCTTGATATCCGGCCTCAACCCCATCACGTTAAAGAGGTGCGCATCGATGGCGGGTGTGGCAATTCCCATGGAAGATACAAAAATGAGAGCATCAATTTCCGAAGGTACTAATCCAGCCTGCTCCAGGCAGCTATCGATAGCAGAAGCACTGAGACCCACACCATTCTCCAGGTAGAGCTTATTTTTTTCCTCCCAGCTGTGGGGGGGAGAAAACCATTCCCCCTCTTCACCCCACTGTTTTTTTAGTCATTAATTTTTATTAAAAGGTTATATAAGAATTAAAGAAAACTTGGCTTGCGCCATAGCGAGACTAGGAGCACGGCGACGTAGCGAGACTTGTGCCGTGGTGCAAGCCTTAGTTACACTTATGCCTTCTCAAACTTATACTTTCTGACTGGTAGAACAAAGGCACTTACGTGCGCTTTGTTCTTCAACGGGAACCCCTAATTTATTACCTGGGGCAAATTTATGACTTATGATATGGCTAAGACCCCGATACCCCATTCTTACCTTGGTTACAGGCTAAAGCTAAGAAATACCATATTAATCCCGAAATACCAATTGAGTAAAGATAAGCAAAAGTGAGGGGCTAAAAGACCCTCACTTTTCATCGAATCCCAAAATACCGGTTAATGGCGGCAAAGGCTGTATTCACCATAAGCTCAATGTCTTTTTCATCTACCACATAGGGAGGCATGAAATAAATCACATTGCCCAGGGGTCGAAGCAGTACCCCTTTGCCCAGGGCAATCCTGTAGATCTGGTAGCCTACCCTCTCTTTCCAGTCAAAGCCTTTTTTCAAGCGCTTGTCCTCTACCAGTTCCAGGGCCCCCACCATCCCAAGTTGACGGAATTCCCCAATGTACGGGTGGTTTTCCGCTTTTTCCCTGGATAAGAGAGCGATAAACCGGGACTTATGGCGGTTTTTCTCCAGGATATTTTCCTCCTGGAAAATGTTGAGGGATTCATTGGCCACGGCACAGGCAATGGGATTTCCCGTATAACTGTGGCTGTGCATAAAGGCTTTCAATTCCCTATAGTCGGCGTAAAAGGCCTGGTAGATTTCCTCCGTCACCAGGGTCAGGGCCAGGGGAAGATACCCTGCCGTCAATCCTTTGGACAGGCACATGAGGTCCGGGCTGATTCCGGCATGTTCACAGGCAAACATTTTTCCCGTGCGGCCAAAACCCACAGCAATCTCATCGGCGATTAAGTGAATATTATACTCACTGCATAGTTCCCGCAGTCGCCTCAAATAAACAGGGGGATAAATCTTCATCCCGGCGGCTCCCTGGATCAAGGGCTCGATGATTACACCGCAAATCTCCTGGTGCTTCTCTTCTACAAGTTTTTCCAGGTTTTCAAAACACTGGGCGGAACAGTCTTCTCTCCTTTGTCCATAGGCACAGCGGAAACAATCGGGCCCCTGGGCTTTATATGTCCTCATCGTCAATTTTTCAAAGACTCTGCTGTAAAGATCTAAATCCCCGACAGCCAGGGCCCCTAATGTCTCGCCGTGATAGGCATCGGAGATGGCCACAAACTTGGTCTTGGCTCCATGGCCCGCTTGCTGGTGATACTGGTAACTCAGTTTAAGGGCAACTTCCACCGCCGAGGAACCATTATCGGCAAAGAATACCTTCTGTAACCCTGGCGGCGTTATTTCCACGATTTTCTCAGCAAGCTGGATAGCAGGCTTATGCGAAAAGTTGGCAAAAATCACATGCTCCAGCTCTTCACACTGCCGCCTGATGGCCTCGTTAATCCTTTTGTTACTGTGTCCAAAGAGGTTTACCCACCAGGAGGATACGGCATCCAGGTAAGCTTTTCCCTCCATGTCATATAAATAAGGCCCTTCCCCTCTCTCTATGACGATAGGGGGAAAATCTTCATAGTCCTTCATCTGAGAACAGGGATGCCAGACATACTGTAAATCCTTTTGCTGCCAGTGATTCATAGTTTCTTCCCCACCCTGTGTTTAGTTAGTATGGCGCCAAAAATTTAATTCAGTAACAAAGAGAAATTCACATGGTTTTCTATCAGTTCCAAACAGTTCCCTGCCTTGCCGGCATCGACAACGATGTCATGTCCTTTGGGAATTACCCCCAAAGTGGGCACACCGGTAATTTGTTCAATAATTTTGGGGTTTGTCTTTTCCGCTAAGGTGGCGCTGTCCGCATTATAGCCGTTGTAAATAATGCCCTTAATCACTAGCCCCAGCTCTTGAGCGCACTTGACCGTCAGCACCGTATGATTGATGGTCCCTAAATTGGCCCTGGCTACGATGATCAGTGGTAAATTCAGGGCTTTGATCAAGTCCGGCAGTAAAAAAGAGGTGCCCGAGAGCGGGACATAGAGACCCCCTGCCCCTTCCACCACAATCAGTTCGTATTTTCCCGCCAGCGCGGCGTAATTTTTTAAAATGATATCCCGTTCAATGGTGACCCGGGAAATTTCGGCGGCCAGGCTGGGCGCTAAGGGGGCTTCCAGGGCATAGGTATTGTATTCATCAGGGGGTAAATTGCAAACCTTTTTGTAAAACTCCACATCCAGGGGAATTAAACCGTAACGGCCTTTAACAGCCCCGCTCTGTACAGGTTTAAAGGGAACGGCATTAACCCCTTTTGCTCTTAGGGCACCTACCAGGCCGGCAGTAACCACCGTTTTACCCACCCCCGTGTCTGTACCCACCACAAAAAAACCTTTCGTCATAATACCTCCCGAATATGTATTCTAAAAAAATAGTAGTGGACTGTAATGTAATTGTCAACCTCTAAAAAATATTGGTTGACGTTCAGGAACTCCAGGCCATATAATTTTGTATATAACTATGTGAACCATTGATCATGTCGAAGGTTACATTTAAGAGGGGAGACACATACTATGCGCCAAGCTCGAGACATAGCCTTAATTAGCCTGCTAGCCGTCATCATCGCTATCTCCGGTTCCTTTAAGGTTCCCAGTCCTTTTCCCGGCACGGAGTTTCAACTGTCTGCTCCGCTGGCCGTGGCCATTGCCGCCTGTTTTGGCTTTACCAGGTACATACTGGCAGGCCTGGTGGCCTCCTTGCTTACCCTTTTGTTAGGAACCCACACCGTCATGAACGTGATGATTGCTATGACTTTCCGCCTGGTGGCGGGAGGCGCCATTGCCCTTTTGGGCCCCCGTTTCTGGGTTGTGTGCCTGGCCGGGCCTCTCGGTTCTACTGCCGCCCGCGTAGTAGTATGGTTACTGCTGGGGAAAGGTTTACTGCCCCTGCTGGTCGCGAGTCTGCCCGGCATGATATTTACGGCCTTGACGGCCTGGACCCTTACGAAAATCCTGGCCAGGATAAAAAACGCCACCTCCTGGAGAGATGTGCCTTATGCAGAAAAAACTGTATAACATCAGAATGAGAAGCGCACAAGGAGGCAGCCACGAAAAAGGCGGCCAACACATCTCCGGGGCGGAAAGGATCGTACTTGAAGAAGACATTTTTCAAGCTGTGTCCAGCCTCTTAAAACGCTCCTTAACCCACAGTAAAGGGAAGGCTGATTTTATTAATATCTCACTGGAAGAAATAAAAAAAGAAGAGATCATTTATCTCTCCTCTTTACCCATCACCACCCTGGAAGTCAAAGACTACCTGGAAGGAAGAAAAGGGGCTATCCAGTGCTTACAAGCCGCCGGGCTGTCACTCCGGCAAGCCCAAGCCGCTTTAAATCTTTTAGTGGAAGCTCCCTCTATGCGGGGAGCCATGTTAGTAGATATCCATACCTTAAAGCGCCTGGAACCGGACCTCCAGCGGGGAGTGAGGGCTACAGGCATGGACTGGGCCCCGGAAATTTATCCCCAGCTGCACGCCTATCTGGAAGGAGAAGGCCTGAACAATACCCATGTTAAGGAGGCCCTGGCCTTAGCCAGCAAAGTGGCCAGAGCCCCGGGCATTGTGGCCGAAGTTTGCTGGTCCGATGACCCCGAATATATAGCAGGCTATGTGGCTTCCCCCACCTTGGGCTATGTGCGGCTAAACCATTTAAAGCCCGCCGGTGTTGACAAAGGAGGCAGGATTTTTTGCTTTGATCCCAGCAAAGCCAATTTGCAGAAATGCCTCCACTGGATAGAAGAGCAAATAACCATCATCAATGAGATTGGCCCCTATCAGGGGACATTCCCTTTAAAAAATTACTTTGGAGAAAACGAGTATGGAACAAATCGTTGACCGCTTAACAGAGATAAAGAAACAGGGATTGTATAGAGATTTAAAATACTTAAGCGCACCCCAATGTCCCCATACCGTTATAGACGGGCGGGAAGTTTTATTGATGGCTTCCAACAGTTACCTGGGCCTTTGTAACGATGAGCGGCTCAAAGCAGCAGCCATTAAGGCTCTCCAGGAATACGGCGTTGGCTCCGGGGGCTCCCGCTTAACCACGGGAAGCTACCGGCTCCACCAGGAATTGGAACAGGCCCTGGCCTGCTTTAAAGGTACGGAAGCCGCACTGGTCTTCAATACGGGATATATGGCCAACATAGGCGCGATCGCCGGTTTAGCCGATAAGTCCTGGGTTATTTTCAGCGATGAGTTAAACCATGCCAGCATTATTGACGGCTGTAAATTAAGCGGCGCCAAAATTGTCATTTATAAACACTGCGACATGGAAGACCTGTACCAAAAGGTAAAAGAATTTCAAGGTTACCCCAGCCTCATTGTCACCGACGGTGTTTTTAGCATGGATGGCGATATTGCTCCCCTGGATGATATTGTCCGGATTGCCCAACAATTTGATGCCCTCACCATGGTAGATGATGCCCACGCCAGCGGGATTTTGGGTCCCAACGGTGGAGGTACAGGAGAACTCTTCGGTTTAAAAGACAAGATCGATATGCAAATGGGAACCCTGAGCAAGGCCTTAGCCAGCGAGGGTGGCTATGTGGCTGGCAAACAATGCCTTATTGATTATTTAAGAAACAGGGCCAGGAGTTTTATTTTTACCACGGCCCTGGCCCCCGCCACCGTCGCCGTGGCCCTGGCCGCATTAGAGATCGTAGAGCAGGAACCGGAACCGCGCAAGGTCCTCCTGGAAAATGCCCAATGGCTGTGTACCCGGCTTAAAGAAGCAGGATTTAAAATCCTGGAGAATAAAACGCCCATCATTCCCATCATTATCGGCGAGGCTGAGAAAGCCTTACAGTTCAGTCAAGCACTGCTGGAGGAGGGAATCTACATTCCTGCCATTCGCCCGCCTACAGTCCCTCCTGGCACCAGCCGTCTAAGGCTCACCTTAATGGCTACCCACACCCGGGAGGATTTAAACTATGCCTTAGCCAAAATAATTCAGGTAGCCAGGGAATTGACCATTATAAAGCCCTGAGGAGAACGCATAATGCCCAGCATAAAAGACCCATCAGTATGGGTCTTTATATATTTCATTTTATTAATAACCTAAAAACTTGTACTTTCTGATATATAAATTAAAGCCGGCTGAGCCGGCTTTAATCCCCTTTTTGCCCCCAGTCCCATCCTAACTTAAGGGCTTTAATATTCAATTGAGCCACTTTAGGTAACCTCAAAGACACGGCTTTCTCCAGGGACTCCAGAGAAACAATATTACCGGCACTGGCTAAAGCCCCTACAGCCAGGATATTGGCTGTCAATTCGTTTCCTATTTCCTCCCTGGCTAACTGTGAAACGGGCACCTTCACAATTTTAGCCTTTACTTGCGGTAATTCCGCCACAATACTGTTATCTACTACAATCAGGCCGTCTTCTTTAATATTTGAAGCATAGATCCTGGCAGCTTCCTGTGACATGAGTAAAAGATATTCAGGTGTTGTTACCTTGGGATATTTGATGGTCTCATCACTGATAATAACCTCGGCCTTACTGGCGCCACCCCGGGCTTCCGGACCATAACTTTGGGTCTGGACCACTTCTTTGCCGTCAAGGATGGCAGCTTCGGCCAGGATTATCCCCCCCAGGATAATACCTTGCCCTCCGGTACCACTTAAGCGTATAGAGAGTTTATTGGCCATCCCCTTCAGCTCCTTTCCTAACCCGGGCAATCAATTGCTCATAAAGTTCCGTATACTCCGGTGCGGTTTCCCTGTGAAGTTCACCAATGATGATCTTGCCGGCAAGCTTTTCCGGCTCCATTTTTTGTGCAGCTTTCACATTAACGGCATTGTCACGCTGCCATTTGAGCATATCAGGGGCATTGCCCATCTTATTACGACGGCCATAGGAAATCGGGCACATGGTTACAGCTTCTACAAAGGAAAATCCTTTGTTGCTAATAGCATTCTTAATCAGGTCAATAAGCATTTTGGTGTGGAAAGCCGTACCCCGGGCCACATAAGTAGCACCTGCCGCCTGTACAAGGTTACAAATATCGAAGGAACGTTCCATATTACCGTAGGGCGAGGTAGTAGCAAATTTACCATGGGGCGTAAGAGGAGAATACTGTCCCCCGGTCATCCCATAAATATTATTGTTAAAGAGAATGACGTTAAGGTCAATATTACGGCGGGCTGCATGAATAAGGTGATTTCCGCCAATCGCGGCGCCGTCGCCATCACCTGTGATGACAAAGACATTAAGCTCAGGCTTAGCCAGTTTCACACCGGTAGCGAAGGCAATGGCCCGGCCGTGGGTAGTGTGAATAGTGTCAAAGTTAAGATAACCGGTGGCCCGTGAGGAACATCCTATACCAGAAACAATCACGGTTTTATCCAGATCCAGGTTGCTCTCCCGGATACCCTCCAAAATAGCCTTCATGATAATCCCGTTGCCACAGCCAGGACACCAGATATGGGGTAAGCGGTGGGAACGCATTAAGTTTTCCACATCAATTAACATTGGCCCGCCACCTCCTTAATTTTCATTACTATTTCTTCAGGGGTAATAAGGTCTCCATTTATCTTATTTACACCGCTTAATGTTTGATTGGTGATGACTTTCTGGACCTCGCCTCTTAATTGTCCGGCATTTAACTCAGGCACTATCACTGCCTTTTTACCAGTACAAAACTCTTTGACAAGCTGTTCAGGAAAAGGCCAGATCGTCTGGAGCTGGAGCAATCCCACCTTATATCCCTTACTTCTTGCCATATCCACAGCCTCTGCTGCAGACCGGGCGGTACAGCCAAAAGAAATCAGGAGGTATTCCGCATCCTCCGTACAGTAGGACTTATAAAGAGTAATTTCCTCCAAATAGGGATCAAGTTTTGTCAATAAGCGGATCCCTTGTTTGTGAATCGTGTCGGCCTTGCCAGAGGGATTACCGTTTTCATCATGGAAGAGACCTGTAACATGCCAGCGGTATCCTGTTCCGAAATCAGCAATAGCGGGAATCCTCGTGCTGTCGGCTTCATAAGGTTTGTATTCTGCGGGTGGCAAATTCGTTCTTTTCCGTTCGACTAGAGTAAGTTCTTCCGGAGAAGGTAAAATCACTTTTTCCCGCATATGCCCGATAACTTCGTCCAGTAAGATGATAACGGGGACACGGAATTTTTCAGAGAAATTAATGGCCTGAACCGTTATATCATAACTTTCCAATACGGAGGCGGGTGACAAAGCGATAACGGGATGATCTCCGTGGGTGCCCCACCGGGCTTGCATTACATCTCCTTGCGCAGGAGCAGTTGGTCCACCTGTACTGGGACCCAGCCTCTGTACGTTGACAATGACGCACGGTATCTCAGCCATAGCAGCGAAACCAATGTTTTCCTGTTTAAGAGAAAAACCTGGTCCGCTTGTGGCTGTAATAGCTTTAACACCAGTTAAGGCTGCACCTAAAATGGCCGCCATACCGGCAATCTCATCTTCCATCTGGATAAACTTTCCTCCCACTTTGGGAAGATTTTCTGCCATGAATTCCGCAATCTCCGTCGACGGCGTGATGGGATAACCTGCATAAAAACGGACACCCGCATCTATGGCCGCCATGGCACAGGCTTGATTACCTTGCAGAAGTTGTGCTTTTCTCACTTTTCTTCACCCCCAATTTTAATACAGTAGTCAGGACAATGTTCTTCACAAATCCTGCAGCCAATACATAGAGCAGGGTCTTTGACTACAGCTTTGCCCAGCTGGTCCTTGATTAGTACGCCTTTAGGACATAAGGCATAACAAATACCACAGCTTTTACACCATTGTTGTTTAACCTCAACAGTATATTTTTTTGTCTCTTTCTTCACTTCTCCCATTTCCTCACCTCCTCATTAAATTTTGGGCTTATTATTGAGGCCCCGAAAATTGTCATTACCCAGTGTGGTACGCTGGGCATACTTTTTAGTGTCAATACCACGCTGGGTGAGCCAGTTTTGCGTGTAACCAGTAATTACCACGGGAATAGAAGCTATATCTTCCATCTTCCCTGCGCCCGTAAGCAGCATGAGATATTGAATTTCTTTCTGCATGCTGTTTAAAAAGTCCAAAAGGGCTTTTTCTCCACAGCGGTCATATATTTTGAGTAAAACTCCCGCCATACCTGCGGCTTTAGCCCCCAAAGCCAGGGCTTTTATGATATCCAGGGCGTTGTGAATCCCTCCGGAAGCAATGACTGTAAAGGGTAAATCTAAGCTGTTCACTTCCAGTAAAGAGATGGCCGTGGGCAACCCCCAAAAGCGAAGGTAATCAAGGTGCTCCTGGGGGTGCCTTGCCAGTTCGATGGCCGCAAAATTAGTACCCCCTGCCCCCCCAAGATCAAGAACGGTAAAACCTAATTGATACAGCTCTTTGGCTGTTTCTCTGGAGATACCGAAACCTACTTCTTTCAGGATGACTGGTACGTCAACAGCCTCCTTAATCTTTACCACATTTTCGTAAAGGGAGGAAAAATCTCTGTCCCCCTCCTTCATCACCAGTTCCTGCACCACATTTAAATGAATCTGTAAAGCATCGGCTTCAATCATTTCTACAGCCTCTTTGGCGTATTCAGGTTTAACCAGGGCCCCCACATTGGCCAGGATAAGCCCCTCCGGATATACCTTTCTTACTACCTCGTAGGTATGTCGAACACTAGGATTATAAACGGCCGCCGTTTGCGAACCCACGGCCAGAGCGATACCGGTTTCTTTTGCCACGCGGGCTAAGGCTTCGTTAATTCGTTCCAGCCCGGGGGCTCCACCCGTCATGGCATTGATGATTAAAGGAAAATTTATTGTTTTACCCAAAAGATTTATACTAGTATCAACATTAGTCACATTTCCCTTGACCAGGGCCTGGTGTACCAACTCCACGTCACACCAGCCCGCAGGTTTGGGACCTGTTCCTTCACACAGGGCATGTTCCAGATGATGATATTTTCTTTCTTCACGTTTTAAATCCATCATCAATCATTCCTTTAAAAACCTTTATAGTATTTTTTGCGGGCCGCACAGCGGTATTTATATACTGTACATCTTTGTTCACGATTAAAAGTATGGATGTATTGTTGTATCCAATAAATCGAAAAGCTGGCAGCGCCAGCTTTTTTGCTAGTTTTCTTCTTTTTCTTTTAAAACATCACCGATGGTAGTGCCCGTTTCTTCCTGTTGTTGTTCCAAATACTCCTTAAATTCATTTTTCTCTGTTGCGCTGACAACATCTTTAAGACTTAAACTAATGCGTTTATTGTCAGGATCAAAATCAATAATCTTGGCCTGAATTGTTTGCCCTACTGTTACAACATCTTCCACTTTATTAACACGCTTATTTGCCAGCTGGGAAATATGGATGAGTCCATCTACTCCCGGCTCCAGTTCCACAAAGGCACCAAAGGGGGCAATTCTGACAACCTTGCCCTGTACCACCATGCCTACGGCGTATTTTTCTTTAGCCGCTTCCCAGGGACTTTTAATTAACTGTTTGAGGCCCAGGGAAACTTTTTCTTTCTCCCTGTCAAGTTTCAGGATATATACTTCAATTTCGTCCCCTTCTTTGACAACCTGGGAAGGATGATTAATACGGCCCCAGCCCATTTCCGAAATATGGAGCAAACCCTCCACCCCGCCAATGTCAACAAAGGCACCATAGTTGGTGAGGCGTTTAACAATACCTTTCCTGGTCTGTCCCTCAGCAATATTAGCCCAGGTTGCGTTTTTCTTCTCCCGGTACTCTTCTTCCAATACTACCCTCTGGGATAAGACAGCTTTTTTCTTCTCTTTATCAAGTTCGATCACTTTTAAGCGCAATTCCTGATGCAAATATTTACTTAAATCATCTACAAAAGTGCGTTCCACCTGGGAAGCGGGAACGAAGCCACGGATACCCACATCCACCAGCAACCCGCCTTTCACAACTTCGATGACAGGAGCAGTAATTACGGCATTACTATTCTTGGCTTCTTCCAGTTTAGCCAGAGCTTCATCGGATAAGGCCCTTTTTCTTGATAAGATAATGTTTCCTTCTTTATCTTCTTTAAGAACCTCTACCATGATTTCCTGTCCCACAGAGAGCATAGTTTTCGGGTCTGCAACCCGCTTGTAAGCCAGCTCTGTGGCCGGAATGATCCCTTCAGATTTACCGCCAATATCAACTAATACTTCGTCATTGGCTATCTTAACAACAGTTCCTTTGATTACTTCGCCAACCTGGATATTCCTTAAATTAAAATCCCCATCCATATCTGTAAAATTTGCTTCGTTGTGTTCTGTTGCTCCTGTTTTAATTTCTTCCATTGTTTTAATAACCTCCTCAATAATCCATTGTGGTGTTGATGCACCGGCGGCAATTCCGGCAGTTCTTTTATTGTTAAACCATTCTGGTTTTACTTCTGCAGCATCCTCTACCAGATAACTGGGTACGCCCGCTTTTTCGCATATTTCCCAGAGCTTTCTGGTATTGGAACTTTCCTTCCCCCCTACCACAACCATAATGTCTGCTATCTTGGCTAATTCTTTTACGGCATCCTGTCTCTGACGGGTGGCGGAACAAATGGTATTTAAAACTTTGACCTGAGGAACCCTTTCCTGCAAATACTCAACCAGATCCTTAAATTTTTCTTCTTTCTCAGTTGTTTGAGCTAAGACGGCTACCATAGGAGCCAGAGGCAAACCTTCCAAATCATGAGCACCAGCCACCCTATAAAAAAGGCGGGCCATGCAATCGCATCAAGCGGGATCCCGAAAATGCTCACCTAGCCTCCTACTATACCTGCACCAAAAGATCAACAATGCTATCGAGGGATCCTGTATCGTTAAAGCAGCGCCCCTCTTCCAAACAGCGGATGAGATCGGAAGAGCACA
>JAIHAN010000082.1 GCA_020054815.1 Peptococcaceae bacterium
ACGCCTTTAGTCATCCACCCGCATCATTCAGCGTATCCAGGCAAATTCTATATCTTCCTTTTCGTCAATTATGTCAAATTCATGGTGATCGGACGTCAATAAAGCAGCCTTCCTTATAGCCGCCTCCGCAACCGCTATTGAATCAGCAATAGACATTCTGTATGAAGCTTTAAGTCTTCCTGCTTCCGTGAACATTGTATCGCTAAGATTATCAATAATGGTTATTGGCAGTTCATTTACCTGGGTGTAGAACAACCGGGCCTTTTCTTCACCTTCTGCCCTAAATATGTTATAGTAGACTTCCAGTACGTTTATCTTATGCATGAATACTTCAGCAGTGCCAGCATAAGCATCTTCAAGCACCTTCTGCACTTTGTCCGCTCCTTGCTCATCGTAGAGGAATGAAATCAGTGCACATGCATCTATAACATATTTAGTAATCATAATTCAAGTTCCTTATCCAGTTTCTTTTGTTCCATCAGCTTCTCTGTTGAGAAGTTACCTCCTTTGAACATCCCACGTGCCTTCATTACTGGATTGTCTATAGGAGTAATAATTATTCTGTCGCCTTCATCTATTATCTCAACCTTTCGGCCTTTCAACTTCTTTGCTATGGTTTCCGGAAGATTTAACTCCTCGGCCTTCAATACAACAACACCCATAATATATTCCTCCTTTCAGGCCCCCTGTAAACATAGGATATTAAACCTATAAAATCAGTATAGCATGTATTTACATGCCTCTCAATACTCGCAAACCACCTGCTCCTATTGCCGTACCGATATAAGTTGCCGCTACCTGAAAAGGTGAAATTTTAGTACTCATGTCCCACCTCCCGGATAATATCTTTCCCGGAGGGAACTGCTAGAATACAAGATAAGGTTTTTCTTGCTTTATAAAAAAAGGTTTTTTGAGGGAAAACATCATCTGCATATTAACTCCCATATCTGGTAAATATTAAAGTAAAGCCTTACACAGGGGAAGTTGGCGCAACTATGAAAGACTCCATTGTTAAAGTAGTGAGCCCCTGACAAACCTGGCAGCACTTTTTATTCTCACCCTCACGGGAGCACTCATGGGATATATCCTCAATAAATACAGGATAAAAAACGGTAGAACAATTTATTTGAAGCGGAATAAATAGATGAGTTTTCAATAGTAAAAAGAGAAATGACTCCCTGATGAAGGAGTCATTTCTCTTTTTATGAATATCCTAAAAATCTTTTAAGATTTTATATAGCAATTGGTTGCGGGAGAAGGATTTGAACCTTCGACCTTCGGGTTATGAGCCCGACGAGCTGCCAGCTGCTCCATCCCGCGATAGTGAATTTGTTTAATCATATTGTAACACAGATAATAATTCGATGCAAGTTTTGTGCCAATTTTATTTTTTTCCATGTCCCAATAAGTATTTTTTCATCACCTTGCCCAGCCTCTTGATGCCTGTTTCAATCTCCTCGAAGCTTGCATTAGAAAAGTTTAGACGAATTGTATTTTCCCCACCACCTAGGGGGAAGAAGCACCCACCCGGGATAAAAGCTACCTTTTCTTTTACGGCTTCCTCTAAAAGCTTTGTGGAAGATACACCCTGGGGAAGTTCGACCCAGATAAAGAGTCCACCGTCTGGTTTAGTCCAGGTTACTTCCTCCGGGAAATATTTATCCAGTAATTCCAGCATTAAATCTCTTTTACGGCCATACTTTTCTCTAATGCCCGCAATATGTTGAGTCAGTAAGCCTTGCCGGCAAAATTCATAAATTATCATCTGGGACAAATTGCTGGTGTGTACATCGGTGGTTTGTTTGCCTATTACCATTTTGCCAAGAATCTCTCCGGGCCCTATGGCAAAGCCAACCCGTAAACCTGGAGAAATAATTTTGGAAAAAGATCCTAAATATACCACCCTGTTTTGCTGGTCATAAGCTTTGATTGCCGGTAAAGGTTCCCCGCTGTAACGCAGGTCGCCATAAGGATCATCTTCTACCAGGACTAATCCCAGTTCTTCTAATATTCCGGCTATTTCCTGCCGCCGTGAGAGAGATACAGTTGTGCCGGTGGGATTCTGGAAAGTAGGCACCAGATAGACCAGTTTATTCGTGCTCTTTTCCGCTGCAGCTCTTAGGGAAGCGGGAATTAGCCCCTGCTCATCGGTGTTCACTAAGTTGAATTTACCCTGATAAACATTAAAAATTTGGATGGCCGCCAGATAGGTAGGATTCTCCAGGAGTATACCATCTCCGGGATTAATAAAGGTTTTGCCCAAAAGGTCTATCCCCTGTTGGGAACCGGAGATAATGAGAACATCCGAGGCTTCGGCCTCAATCCCTTTCTCCTTTATCCAGCTGGCCACAAATTGGCGTAAAGGCAGATACCCTTCGCTGGTACCGTACTGCAAAACTTCATGCTTGTATTTGCCAATGACTTGTGCAGCAATTTCCTGCAGCTCTTCACCGGGAAAGGCATCGGGTGAAGGCATGCCCCCCCCAAAAGAGATAATATCAGGCTGCTGGGTAAGTTTAAGAATTTCCCGGATGACATTTCCCGTAGCATTGGCCACCGCCCGGGAAAACATATGCTGATACACTTACTATCACCTCGAGTAATAACGTATTGCTTGACATTATATCAAGATTACTCCCCGCTGACAACAAAAGCACGACATACTTCCTTTCCTCTATTTACCGGGCAGTTACAGCTTACGCTTAAAATATTTCACCAGATAATCCAGGCGTCCTTGTTTAATATAGTATAATCCTGAATAACGCATGACCTGACGGATTTTTTCTTTAAACCTGGGGTGATAGCACTGGGTATCACAGTCCTTACAGGCCGGTTTGGGGTCCTTCGGGCATTTTTCTCTCCTAAGCACTGCATATTCGGCTAACTCACAGCACTCAGGGCAAATTTTTATCTCCTGTTCATCAAGTACAAATAACTTCTTATCCTCACCCTGGTGATGATGCTGGCAATAAGTACTAATAAACTCCAGCAAAATCCGCTTATCCTCACTCTTATTAGACATGACAGCACCCTCTATACTATTTATATTTAAGCTTATTTTTAATAAATAGATTTTTCCGTTATTTCCTGCATTGTTGTTTTTTTGTTAAAATAGAGTAGACAATTTTATCAGTAGAATCCGGGGGGGTTATTGTGAATTCTGCAGCAGGAAATAAAAAGCATTTTATATTTACCCTTATAGCTACAACCCTCTTTATCAGTACTTATTACCTCTTGCTTCCTGTCCTGCCCCTTTATATGCAAGGGATGGGAGGCTCTAAGTTTAAGATTGGCCTTATTATGGGCCTCTTTTCAGCCAGCTCCCTCTTTTTACGTCCTTTAGCCGGACAAGCTTCAGACCGTAAGGGTCCTGTGAAGATCATGAAATGGGCTATTTTTTTGTACTTCATCACGCCATTTTTTTACTTTGTTCAGTCTTTTTTGCTTGTGAGCATTGCCCAGCTTTTTTATGGGTTTACCATTGGCGCCTTCACCATTTCCTCAGCCACAGTAATTACCACCTCTGTCTCTCTGGAAAAAGTGGGACAGGCTATAGGGATTCACAGTATCGCCTTAATTTTAGCCAAGGGATTGGCTCCTACCCTGGGGACACTGGTGCACAATGCCTGGGGTTTATATCCCCTTATTGCCATCACCCTCCTGGCTTCTTTGGCTGCTTTGCTGGTTACCTGGCGTTTGCCCGAAATTAAACCGGCCTCTAAACCAGGCAGCATTACCTTTCGCCAGGTCTTTACCTACCGCATGGTGTGGGTCTGTTCCCTGGTTCTGTTGTCGGTAACTTTAACTTTTGGTACAATCATGACCATGCTTCCTCTTTTAGCTTTGGAACGTAACATCTCACAGTACAGCATGTTTTTCACCGTTAATACCCTGGCGGTGGTAGCAACACGCCTTTTTACAGGGAAACAAAATCGGCTTACCCTGGAGGCTCTCATTGCCTTTTCGCTCTTATTCATCTTTTTAGCCGTAATGCTGGTCTCAGGTTCTTATTCTCTCACTACACTTATTGTAGCGGCCATCATCTACGGCCTGGGTTACGGGGCAGTATACCCTGCTCTCAGTACCCTGGTGGTTGTACGAACCCCCGGTGAAATCCGGGGCTCGGCCTTTGGTTTGTTTACAGCGGCCTTTGATATTGGGGTGACCCTGGGTTCCGTATGGGGTGGTTTCAGTGAATACTTAGGCTTTAAAACCATTTATTTCTTGGCCAGTTTTGCACCCATCATGGGACTCATTTGTTTCGTAGTCTTTTTACATGGGGAAAATGTCTGGAACAAAATCCTTATGCGGGATGCTGCCAAATGAACTACCAACTACCAACTAACAACTACCAACTAACAACTAACAACTAAAAGTAGGAGGTATTTTCATGAGTGAACAACACCCCAGTACTATTATCCAGAGAGATAATGAAACGTATGCCATCGTAACCCATACACCGATGGGTCTGGTAACAGCCGATTACTTGGAGCAAATAGCCGCTGTCACCAGGAAATATCAGATACCTATCTTAAAGATTACCTCGGCGCAGCGCCTGGCTTTAGTGGGTATTAAGGAAAAAGACATAGAGAAGGTAGTTGCTGATTTGAACCTTAAGATAGGTAATGCCCTGGGCCTCTGTTACCACTTCATCCAGGCCTGTCCCGGCAACAGTGTATGCCGCTTCGGGGTTAACGACTCCATGGAACTCGCGGCTGAACTTGACCGCCACTTTGAGGGAAAGCCCTTCCCGGCCAAAGTGAAAATGGGCATCTCAGGCTGCCCCTTGTGTTGTGGAGAATCTATGGTCAGAGACTTTGGCGCCTTCGCCAAGAAAGATAAAGGCTGGACGGTGGTCTTTGGCGGCAATGCGGGACTCCGCCCGCGCACAGGGGATATCATCGCCGAAAATTTAAGTAAGGAAGAAGTCCTCCTTTTAGCAGAGAAGTGCCTGGATTTTTACCGCAAACATGCTAAAAACAGGGAGCGTACTGCTCGCTTTCTCGAACGTATTGGTATCGAAGAATTTAAAAAACATGTTTTATAACCCGCAATTGTAAATTTACATAGATATTCATTGACAACAAGTCACCTTCTCTGTATAATTACACCTGACAAGACACGTGTAAAGATAAGAGCGAGGTGAATTTTTATGAAAGCGCGAGAAATCGCCTGGGGTGGTTTATTAACATCATTAGCCTTAATTATTCCTCTTTCCTTTGGTGGAGTTTTAGGTGTGGTGATCCCGCCTTTTAGCGCTACCATAGCCTCTCATGTCCCCGTCATGCTGTCCATGACCATCAGCCCCCAAGTAGCTTTTATGGTAGCAGCAGGTTCAGCTTTGGGGTTCTTGATTAAACTGGGCCCCGTCATCGGCGCCCGTGCAGCCATGCATATTATTTTTGCCGTAGTGGGTGCCATCATGATAAAACGTGGTTTTAGTTTCCGTGGGGCCCTCTTAGCTACACTGCCTATTCATGCTTTCTCCGAAGCCCTTATTGTACTCCCCTTTGGTTTCACGCTCCACAAGGCAGGTGTCGTAGTGGGACTCGGAACTGCCTTACATCATAGTGCAGATGGTATTATCGCTTTGGCGCTCTACACTTCAGCGGCAGTGCTCATGCAAAAACTGGCTACTGAATAAAGAGACACCGGATAGACTCCGGTGTTTCTTTTATATAAAATTACCAGTTGCAGCAGGAGATTTGCCTAAGGGAGAGAAAAGGAAAGGAGAGGTGCATTATGTGAGTAATAAGGCATTATTTTTTTTCATGCTTGTTTATTTCCTGTTCTGGCGAAATTTTATTGATATTATGAAAGAATTCATCGCCTTTACCAGCAACTATCCCTTTTTTCCTCTTTTGCTCGCTTTAGTGATCTATGTTCTATATCGCTTGCGAAAGAACAAAAGTGATGGTCCCGGCGTCTGAAAGCTGGCCTGGTCCAGACTTTTTTCATATTTACTAGTCCAACTTGGCCCGGTATATCTCTAACGGCCTCTCTTTTTCTTTTATCCAGAGGGAACCTTCTATCACGACATTATGTGAACCTACCAGCTGTTTTTTGGTATTGACAGCCAGTAAAAGCTCTCCTGCCCGTGCTTTAGCTGCCAGGCGGGCAGCAATGTGCAACACATCTCCCATTACTGCATACATCATTCCATCTGTTAGGCCAGGGGTTTGAACTATAACTATGCCGGTGTTAATACCCATTCCCACCTGTATTCCCATGCCAAAAGCTTTTTCATAATCGTCCTTTTTGGCCCGAAGGTTATTCTGAATATCCTTTGCCGTGGCCATAGCTTTATCTCCATGTTGGGGCAAATCAAAAGGTCCGTTAAACAAAACCGTGATCATATTATCCATATATTGATAGACTGTTCCCCCATGGAACAATGCGATATTCTTTATATCTCCCATAAGCAGCTTGACCAGATTAACTACATTTTGCGGATCCGTTTCCTCTGTTAAACTGGAGAAGTTCTTAATCATAAGACATAGCACAGTAACTTCTTTTTTCACTGGCTTCCGGGCTGTAGTAGATAAAACATTATTTTTCGGTCCCCACTCTATGGGAAGATGCCAGGGAAGATTTAAGAAGTAAGGCGCAAGAGCAGCAAAAAGGGGATAGGATACAGGCCATACTGTTAAGGCATATTCGAACTGGTAGGTAATAAAGACAAAATAAAACAGGGAAAACATTAGAACAACGATTAGTCCCAGGATGGGACCGCTGAAAGTACAAATAAAGGTAAAAGCCACCCCCACCAGTATCGAAAATTCCAGAGGATATTTAAAGGCTTGCAAGTCCTTATTCCCAAAAGTAAGGTACTGCAGGAAGTCATAAGACTGGTTTCTTGAGGAGTGTTATACTAAAAATTCTCCATGCTCCATTTGTTTCCTGCAAATCGCAAGAGAAAGTTTTATCGTACTCTGATAACCCCCAGTTTTTTACGTCTTTGGGCCAGAAAAAGGGAAAGCCCCAATACACTCGCCAGTGCACTAATGAAAGTTAAAATTACATACCCCTTCGTAGCAGGGGCAAGATTCACAGTAGGAATTGCCGGCAATAGGGCAGGTTTGACAAAGCTATAAACAAGTTTTCCTTCTTTTATGCTAACCTGGGTGTACTGGGTCTTAACCCAGTGGTCTCCTTTTTTTAAGTCAATAAAAGTATACCCTTGGGCTTTTAGCCCGTAGACCAGCTGTCTTAAATATTTAATATCAAGATAAGGATGAAAGAAAGCTCCGGCTGCGCCATCTCTCACTCCCGTTATGCTGGCTGCTTTTTGGAGAAGAGAATAAACAGGATCCTTGCTCTGTAGGTTTATATAAGATAAATTTTCTGGAATTACACTGCTCATATAAGGGTTCTCCCCGATAAGATAGGGAAAGGTTGTGGTGGAAAAGCCTTTATCACTGGTTTGCACACCTGCAACCAGGGTGGAAAAGCTCTCCCGTAAAACTTTATAGCCTTCCTGTGACATGCCATAGTGAGGGGGCTCAAAGCCCAGGGGGATTATCCCGTTAGACAAGCACTCCAGCATAGCCCATTCTAAACGGTTTTTAACATAGAGGGTATTATTTGTTAAAAGGGGTTTATCTCTCTCCCTGTCCCAGAACTCAAACCCTATCCCCGTTTCATCCTGATGGGTCTGATGGGTGTAACCATGGAGAATAACGGTGCCGCCTTTTTGTATCATATATTTAACGGCCTCAACAAACTCTGTCCGCTCCGCCATGGTTATCTTTTGTCCTTTGTTGTTTACATAAACAGGAATAAGGGCCACCATGAAAGGAACTTTTTCCTCAGAGAGAAAATCAGCGATCTCTTTAAGTTTAGTGCTCTCACGGAGGGGATGAACGTCTTCAATACGAATAAAAGCCCGGTGTACCTGGTGGTGAGGTATCCCCAAAAAGTCGTGAAGGAGGTCAGCCGTGACAATTACGTTGTTTTCGCGGAAATCAAGTTTGGCAATGTACCATAAATTTTTTAGCTGTAAAGCAAAAGGTATTTGCTGTTTGCCGTTGGACTGGTAAGCCAGAATCTGGGCATGGCTTTTGGGCCTTTTTAAAATGAGGGTGTTTATTTTGCGTTGATCGTTAAGGGTTTTGTTTTTATAAATGATCTGGTTATATTCACTGGAATTCCCTAAAGCAGTAAGACCACTGTCTGGGTAAGTAGCCAAATACTGGTCAAAGTTTTCCCCGATCCAGAGAAAAGGGGTTGGGAAAGCATGGATATCATTGATGAGGTTCTGGGGTACCCTGGCCGTGAGTTCCATAGGTATATATATGACAGCATCAAAATTTTCAGCCATGCCTTTTTGATACTCACGGCTTTTGATGATGGTGGTGTTTACCGGAAAATGATGGAGCAGGAGGTCAAAGGCCTTTACAACATCTTCTTTGGAGTTCCAATAAAATCTCTTTTCATAAATAAGAAGTACTTTTTTTAGGGAGCCGGGAGATTCTGCCGCCACTGCGGGCTTTAAAGGGAAGAGCAATGAAAGGAAAAGGAAAAAGATAATAAACTTCTTCAAAGAAACCCGGCCTCCTTTCAACTTAATTGGGGACATTCCTATAATTAGGGACATTCCTGTCCCCAAAGAAATACCTGAACTTCAGCAGGTGTGTCCCCTAACCTTATACATCCATATCACTTATTCGACATCTTATTTATTTTCCCTATTATAGAAGACTCCTATTAGCAAAATATGCACATCTACAAAAATAAGCACATCCTTTCGTACCCGGCTATAACTTGAAAGACCTCCCCTTGGGAGGTCTTCTAAGTTATATTTTTTTAATTTCCTCAAACAGCGCACGATAGGGAGAAGACTTGCGATAGAACACAGGAATAAAGCCTAAGGCTGCAGGCACTTCCCAGTACCCCCCGCCGTATTCCTGACCGCTCCAAAGGTGAACCCATGTGTCTTGGGGCAGGTAGGCCCGCCAGGTTTCTTTGTTCTCTTCGATCACCGGAGCTACCAGTAAATCACGGCCTAACAGGTATTGATACTTAAGGGTGTGCAGTTCCTTGTCGTCCTCGTAATGGAGATAGGGATGACGCATGACAGGGATACCACGTAAAGCATTTTCCTTCACCGCTTCTTTCAAGTAGGGCTTTAGTTTTGTATATATTCTGCTCATACGGGCGAAGTGCAGCAAGGTTTCTTCGTCTGAATCAAACTGCCAGCAGTCATCGGGTCTATTTCCCTCATGGGTACGCATAATGGGGGTAAAGGCTGCATGTTCAGCCCAGCGCATAAAGAGTTCCTTGGTCCGTTTCACACCAAAGAGAGAGGTATAGCCCCCAATATCGGAATGAGAGATACCAAATCCTGAATAACCTAAGGAAAGGGCGGCAGGTATGACAGAGGGCAGCCCGTCATCAAGGCTCCAGTCTACCATCTGGTCGCCGGCCCACATCATGGTGGAGTAGCGGCTGGTGCCGGAATAACCGGAACGTGTGAAGAAGGCTGCTTCTCCCAGTTTTCCGGCCTCTTCCACGGCCTCCCGGTTGGCTTTCGCCCACAGGGCAGGCCATCTGTTATGGAGTTCCTCGGCATCGCCGGCAAAGAGCACGGCATCCGTAGGTAAATATTCGGCAAAGTCGGCCATCCAGCCTGATAAGCCAATGCCGATCATATTCTGTTTAATCACATTTTTAATCCACTCGAAAGCGGCGGGATTGGTCAAATCCACGGTGCCAAAGGGGAAAGTAGTGGATACTACTAAATAATCCTCGCCTGCTTTATTCTTTACAAGATATCCTTTTTCCGAGGCCTCTTTGAAGAGATGTCCTTCCACCGCCAAATAAGGATTGATATAACCTAAGAATCTGATCCCCTGGGCATTTAACTGGCGGATAGTTTCCGGCAGGTCGGGATACATGTTTTCATCATACTTCCAGTTCCACATCAGCTGTTTACCAAAGGAAGTTATCCGTTTTCCTTGCCAGTCCTGGCACCAAAGGGCGGTGACCTTGAGCCCGTGTTCCTGAGCCTTCTTTAGTTTGTCCAGCACAATTTCCGTACCACCCTGTAAACCAAGCCATACCCCATCATAAGCCCAGTCAGGCAATTCCGGCTGCCTTCCCAGATATCCTGTAAGCTGTTCTAAAAGAGCCAGCATCGTTGGTCCCGTACCTATCACGATTTTCTGGGGGATCCCCCAGATTGCCAGTTCATGATAGGAGGGGTTACGAAAGTCAAATTCCATATAGTGGGAGTCTTCTACATGGCAGAAATACCTGGAGGTGGAAACAAAAGTGGGCTGGGGAAAGTAAGTAGTGTACCAGTCGCCGCCGCCTTTGCCTTGTGTATCTGCCTGAAAGGTGGTATAGGTTTTTTTATTTCTTCCGGTACCTTGTTCCGAAACCCAGAGGGGAACTTTTTTGCCACGCAGGTTTAATTCGGAAAACTGCTCACCGCAGCCATAAATACATTCATCATGGGAAGCAGGCATGCGAATCCAGAAACGGTTATGCAGGCTTGCGCTTTCATCTTCATCTGTAAACATGATTTCCAGGAAGTTTCCCTTAGCAATAAATTCTACAATTACGGCCCATAGCTTCTGGTTAGAAAAACGGATCATTACGCGTTCCTCTTTTTGTTCCAGAATTTCATATTCGGTAAGAGGAATCTTTTCCGACAGGTTTTCCTCGATGGTGAAATTACCACGGTCCATGCTGTATGTACCCTGGCCTCTCCCGATAGATAGATAGGGCTGGTCGAGGCTGTGTGTCAGTACCGCCAGTTGACCAAAGTGAATGGATAATCCATTTTGGGTTGTTTTTAAAGAGATCATATTCCCCCTCCTTAAGAATGCACCGCGTCCGAAATATTGCAATATTGTATACTAACAAACTAATCTTACCTTCTTATGCTTATAATTGCAAGAGAGAAAAGCTTGCTATCTAACAAAAGACTCAAGCCTGAATCCCGGTAATTTCATGGAAATAGAGGAATGATTGTATAATTTGTACATTTTCATCTTAAAATAGGGGTAATAAACCTTAAAGGAGATGAAAGCATGGACTACGAGAGAGCCAAAGAGATTATGGAATCGCCTCATAATATAAGAGTTTTATACCAAGGGAAACCCGTCTGGTTAGAAAGCCTTAATGCCAATGATGAGAGTGTCCGCATCAGCTCGGTCACCTTGACAGATGGAGAAAAAACCGTTTCCGTACATGACTTGGTAGAAGATAAGGATTAACACCCTCAACAGAGGGTGTTTTTTATATCAATACTGTCTTCTAGAATAGGCAAAAAATGATATAATATTTTTGTCGGTCTTTAAGCATATAGTGAAAGGATTGCTCCCCGTGGACCTACTGCTTTTCTTAATACTTATTGTTGTTGGTTACTACCTGGGAAAAAAACTGCATTTCCCCCTGCCTTCCCTTCTGGGACCCCTGACCTTTTTGGCTGTTATCAACTTGCTGGGTCTAAAACTAACTCTCTGGCCCTATTTGAAATCGGTTTTCTCTATCATTTTAGGGGCCTTTCTCGGCCTGCGTTTTACGATTCAGAGCAAGGAGATGGCAAAAATTGCCCTGCTCTTAAGCTTCTGGATGATTTTAACAGCCCTGGGGTTAAGTCAATTATTAGTCCTTCAGGGGATTGACCTGCCTACAGCCATGTTTGCCTCCTCCCCCGGCGGTTTGGCGGAAATGGGCGTTACGGCCATGTCTTTCGGTGCTAATCCCTTTCAGGTGACCCTGCTTCAGACAGCCCGGCTCCTCACCATCTTGTTTATGGTTCCCCTCATTGCCCAAAAGTACCAGGCGAACAAGTGTGAAAACGGCGAAAGCGAGACGGCACCGTCGAAAACAGACTGGGGAAATCCTGCAGAATGGTTCAAAATAAGCCTGGTGGCTTTTTCGGCTGCGATTATCTGTCATTATGCCGAGATCCCTGCCCCCGACCTTGTAGGCCCGTTGTTTGCTGTTTTTTTCTATACCCGTCTTTACCCTGGAAGAGTTAAGCCTGTTGAACACATCCAGCATTTCGGCATGATGGGTGTGGGCGGTCTAATCGGTCTTGGCGTCACCCGGGAAACGCTCCTGGAGATACCTTCTCTTTTAGGGCCAGCCCTGGTTTTGTCTTCTTTAACCCTGCTAAGCGGAATCGTACTGGCTCTCGTGTTAAAGCACTATGCCAAATGGGACCTTGTGACCTGTCTTTTAGCCGCTGCGCCGGCAGGTACCCTACCCATGACGCTGTTAGCCTGTGAGATGGGGGCCGATGCACCTAAAGTGGCGGTGATGCAGATTATCAGATTGTTTACCGTTGTGGCTGTTTCCCCTTTTGTCTTTACACTATTCTTATAGAGAACAAAAGCACTCCATTCTGGTTTTTAAACAGGGAGTGCTTTCTTGTCATGCTGTTTCACAGTAAAGATTAAAATCAGCGAGGCGGCAAAACAGGCTAGAATCATCACCAGGGCATAAAAATAAGAATGAAACACATCAAAAATAAGCCCTGCTGCCAGGGCACCTACCCCCGCACCAACACCTGTAAAGGAATTGGCAATACCGAAGATGAAAGAAAGGTCTCAAATGATGGGTTCTGCGGCCACTACTCATGGTAAGGTGGGGACTGTATTTATCCGTCCACCTGCCAAAGGGAATAGACCCCAGGCCATGAACAATCATCATCACAGTAAAGACAGAGGAAATCTGGCCCCTGCTCCAGCCCAATTCTTCGCTGATAGGCAGTACAAAAACACCAAAAGCGTGTCTCGCCCCAAAAATCATGAAATTGGCAATAAAAGAGACTAGAACAATCCACCAGCCCCAGAAGAGGGTGTTCTTTTTTAAATATGTCTGCATTTTTCAACCTCAAATTTTTCTATTATTCTAAAGTTTATCTAAATACTACAGCTTTCTGACCATATTGTAACAGAAACAGGCTTTTAATAACAGCACTATTAAATATTTTAAAATTTGAGTAAAAATTAGGAGTATCCTCAAACGAGGATACTCCTAATTTGATATGCTGGCTTATACTAATTCTTCCTTATAGATATCGGCCAATCCCAGGCGTTTAATCCTGATTTGGACAGCTTCCACATCCGTAGTATAGAGCCCTTTTTCCTGCATGCGGGC
>JAIHAN010000083.1 GCA_020054815.1 Peptococcaceae bacterium
TTAACAGTCATATTTGGAGTAAATATGAATATTAGTAAGTGGTGTGGCTTTTTTACCAAAAGCACACCACTTTATTTTTGGTTAGAATTTATAAATTTCTAACATAAAATAGCAAAATTAACAAAAAAATAACATAAAAAACGTTAAATCATTGGATATTGGGTAAATATACTTTAACTATACTTTTAAAAGGAGACAGGTTTTATGACTAATAATCATCTTACACCGGAAAATATCTATCTCTTTCATCAAGGAAAATATTTCCACAGTTATCAGATGCTTGGTGCCCATCTTGAGGTTTTAAATGGTCAAGAAGGGGTGAGATTTACCCTTTGGGCTCCCAATGCCAGGGAAGTGTTTGTTGTAGGGGATTTTAACAACTGGCAGAGTAGAACCACCCCTCTGGAAAAGGTAAATAACAGTGGAATTTGGGCCACCTTTGTACCTGGGCTTAAAGAAGGAGAATTATATAAATATGAAATTCATACCTTTAATAACGAAAAAATTTTAAAGGCCGATCCCTATGGTTTTTATTCTGAAAATAGGCCTGGTACTGCCTCCCGGGTTTTTAATTTAAACGGATACCAGTGGCAAGACCAAAAATGGCAAAAAAGTAAAAAGCAAAAAAATATTTACGAAAGTCCAATTTTAATTTATGAAGTTCATTTGGGTTCCTGGCGAAGAAAAGAAAGCGATCAATTTTATTCCTACCGGGAGCTGGCTCATGAATTAGTGGATTATGTTAAGGAAATGGGATATACCCATATAGAATTGCTACCCATAATGGAACACCCTTTTGATGGTTCCTGGGGCTATCAATTAACAGGCTATTATGCAGTAACCAGCCGCTATGGTAACCCCTATGATTTTATGTATTTTGTTGATTGTTGTCATCAGAAAGGAATTGGTGTCATTTTGGATTGGGTTCCGGGACATTTTTGTAAAGACTGTCATGGATTGGCCAATTTTGATGGTACCCCCCTTTTCGAGGGAGAAGAACAATTACAGTGGGGGACCTTAAAGTTTAATTTTGCCAAACCGGAAGTAGTTAGTTTTCTTATTTCCAATGCCCTCTTCTGGTTTGACCTGTACCATGTAGACGGCTTAAGAATAGATGCAGTGTCCAGTATGCTGTACCTTGATTACGGTAAAAAGGCGGGGGAATGGGAGCCCAATATTTACGGGGGCAGGGAAAATCTTGAGGCTGTTCTTTTTTTGCAGGAACTGAACAAAACCGTGTTTTATTATTATCCCCATGCTTTAATGATGGCAGAAGAATCTACAGCCTGGCCTCTGGTAACCTGGCCTGTGCACGAGGGGGGCCTGGGCTTTAATTTTAAATGGAATATGGGCTGGATGAATGATGTTTTGCGTTATATGGCTTCTTCCTATGAAAATCGTTCGGCAAGCCACTCCATGCTGACTTTTTCCCTGATGTATGCTTTCTCCGAAAATTTTCTATTGCCTTTGTCCCATGATGAAGTGGTTCATGGGAAAAAAGCCCTTTTGGCCAAAATGCCCGGTGATTACTGGGAAAAATTTGCCAATCTCAGGCTTCTCTTAGGTTACATGTATCTTCATCCGGGGAAAAAACTCCTCTTTATGGGGGGGGAGTTGGCCCAATTTGAGGAATGGTGTTTTTACCGGGGATTGGATTGGCATCTTCTCGACTATCCCCAGCATCAAAGTTTCCATGCTTATGTGAAGGCTTTAAACCACTTTTATCTCAGGGAAAAGGCTTTATGGCAGAAGGATACCAGTTGGGAGGGCTTTTCCTGGCTGGAACCTGATAACGGGGCCCAGAGCATCCTGGTTTTCTTGCGCCGGGGAGAGAGAAAAAAAGATTTTCTGGTGGCCCTCTGCAACTTTAAACCGGTCTCCTATGAAAACTACCGCATCGGGGTGCCGGAAAAAGGTATATATTGCGAAGTTTTCAACAGTGACTGGGGTCTTTTTGGCGGATTGGACCGGAAAAATCCCGGAGAACTCCGGGCCCAAAAGGTCCCCTGGCACGGCCAGCCTTATTCCCTCTGCTGCAGGGTGCCGCCCTTGGCTGTCCTGGTCTTTAAAATAAAGAAATGATACGGGAGGTAGGAAGATGTTTGAGGACAGGGAAAGTTTTAAAAAAGCTTTTTTGGAAAAATTTGAAGTCATCCACTGCAAACCTTTGAGCGAGGGAACCCTGGCTGACCAATACCTGACCCTGGCTACCATGGTCAAGGAAAAAATTGTCCAGGATTGGATAAAAACCAATCGGGACTACAGTGCCTATAATGAGAAGCAGGTCTATTATTTTTCCATGGAAGTGATGCCAGGTAAATTCCTGGGTTATAATTTGCTGAATTTAGGCATCCGGGAACTGGTGGCAGATGGTTTGGAGGATTTGGGCATTATGCTTTCGGAGCTGGAGGCCCAGGAAGCCGATGCCGGTCTGGGTAATGGCGGTTTGGGCCGTCTGGCAGCTTGCTTTTTGGATTCTTCCTCCTGCATGGGTTATGCTGTCCATGGCTGCTGCCTCAGGTATAAATACGGGCTCTTCCGCCAGAAAATTGTGGACGGCTACCAGGTGGAACTCCCTGACCACTGGTTGGGGGAGGGAAATGTGTGGGAGATCAGGAAAGCCGATAAAGCCGTGGAAGTAAGGTTTGGCGGTACGGTGCGCACGGAAAATCTTTACGGTCGCCTGGTTTTTATCCATGAAAATTATGAAGCGGTAATGGCTGTCCCCTATGATTTACCCATTGTGGGCTACGGGTGCGGCCGGGTCAATACCTTGCGCCTTTTCAGCGCCGAATGCACCAAAGGTTTTGACCTTTCCAGCTTTAACCGGGGTGAATATTTAAAGGCTGTAGAGTACAAGTATGCGGTAGAATCCATTTCCCAGATTCTCTATCCTGACGACAGCAGTGAGCAGGGCAAATTACTGCGTCTAAAACAGCAGTATTTTTTGGTTTCCGCAGGCCTGCAAAGCATTGTAAGGAGATATAAAAGGAAGAGCGGTTCCCTGAAAGGCTTCCAGGATAAAATTAGAATACATATTAATGATACCCATCCTTCCCTGGCCATACCTGAGCTGATGCGTATTCTAATTGATGAGGAAGGCAAAGGCTGGGAAGAAGCCTGGGAAATTACCCATAACACTATTTCTTATACCAATCACACCATTATGCCCGAGGCCCTGGAGAAATGGCCGGTGGAAATGTTCAAGACTTTGCTGCCCCGGATTTATATGATTGTGGAAGAAATCAACGCCAGGTTCTGCCAGAACATTATGGACAGGTGGCCCGGAGACTGGCAAAAAGTAAAAGAAATGGCCATTATCGCCGACGGGTACATCAAAATGGCCCATCTTGCCGTTGTAGGGTGTCACCGGGTAAATGGCGTTTCCCGGATCCATACGGAAATCCTTAAAAAGGAAGTACTGCGGAATTTTTATGAGTATTATCCTGAAAAATTCTACAATATTACCAATGGTGTAAATCACCGGCGCTTTGTCTTAAAGGCCAACCCCCATTTGGCCAGTCTGCTGACCGATGTGCTGGGCCCCCGCTGGCTGGAGGATCCCGCCCTTCTGCAAGAACTCCTGAAATACAAAGGAGACGGGGCTTTTCTGGATCGTCTTGCTTATGTGAAGAAACAGAATAAGCAAAGATTGGCCCAGATAATAAAAGAAAATACAGGGTTGGAGATAGATCCCCAAAGTATTTTTGATATGCATGTCAAACGCATTCATGCCTACAAAAGGCAGCTGTTGAATATCCTGCATATTATGGACCTGTATCAGCGCCTGCGACATGATCCCGGTCTGGATATGGTGCCAAGGACTTTTATTTTTGGGGGTAAGGCTGCGCCCGGTTATCATCTGGCCAAGAAAACCATCAAGCTTATCAATGCCGTGGCGGAAAAAATCAACAAGGATAAGGCCATACGCGATAAGATTAAGGTGATCTTCTGGGAAAATTACAATGTTTCCCAGGCGGAACTCCTGATCCCTGCCGCCGATGTAAGCCAGCAAATATCTACTGCCAGCAGGGAAGCCTCGGGTACAGGCAATATGAAGTTTATGCTGAACGGAGCCGTTACCCTGGGCACCCTGGACGGGGCCAATATCGAGATCAGGGATCTGGTAGGGGAAGAAAATATGATTGTTTTCGGCCTGACCGCAGAAGAAGTGCTGGAGTATTACCGTTACGGGGGCTATAACGCCTGGGACGAATATCGTGGGAATGAACGGCTGAGGGCGGTCATAGATCAGCTCAGTCATGGTCATGCCTACGGGGCAGAGTCAGAATTTCAGGATATTTACCATTTTTTGCTGGATAACAACGATGAATTTTTTATCCTGAAAGATTTTGAACCTTATGCCCAGGCCCAGGCCAAGATTGATGAGAAATACAGGGATAATTACGGCTGGCTGCGCATGTCCCTCCACAATATTGCCTGGGCAGGCAGGTTCTACAGCGACAGGGCCCTGGAGGAATACGCCCGGTCCGTTTGGGGGTTAAGGTAAAAATAATCATTAAGTGTTTAAGGACTGAATTATAAGGGGGGGAAGCCAAATGGCCAGAAAAGAGTGGATAGCCATGTTGTTAGCGGGGGGCCAGGGCAGCAGGCTGGGGATGTTGACGCGAAATATTGCCAAGCCTGCCGTTCCTTTTGCCGGCAAATACAGGATTATTGACTTCAGCCTGAGCAACTGCACTTATTCAGCGATTGATACGGTAGGAGTCCTTACCCAGTACAAACCTTTGCTGCTCCATTCCTATATTGGCATTGGCAGTGCCTGGGACCTGAACCTGGAGGGAGGAGGGCTTTATATTCTTCCGCCCTATGTGGGTGAAAAAGGGGGGATATGGTATAAGGGGACGGCCAATGCTGTCTATCAAAACATAGATTTTATCGAATATTTTGATCCCCGCTTTGTCCTGATTATTTCAGGTGATCATATATACAAAATGGATTATTCTTTGATGCTGGAATATCATAAAGACAAAAATGCCGAAGCAACCATCGCCGTTATTGAAGTACCCTGGGAAGAAGCCAGTCGATTTGGTATAATGATTTGCGGTGAAAACGGCGCTGTCCTCGATTTTGCGGAAAAACCCAAAAAACCCAGGAGCAACCTGGCTTCTATGGGTGTATATATTTTCAACTGGGATATTTTGAAAGAATATCTGTTTCTGGATGAAGAAGATCCTCTCTCGGAAAACGATTTTGGCAAGAACGTTATTCCCCGGCTTTTGAAAGACAAACGAAAAGTCTATGCCTATCCTTTCAAGGGTTACTGGAAAGATGTCGGCACTATCGAAAGTTATTATACCGCCAATATGGATCTTTTGAAACCCCTGCCGGAAATGGATTTGTTTGATGATACTATCAAAATATATTCTAAGCCTTCTGTGCTGCCCCCCCACTATATCGGCTCCGGGGGCGGCGTGAAAAACTCTCTGGTGCCTGACGGCTGTGTGATCCTGGGACAGGTGGAGCGGAGCGTCCTTTTCCCCGGAGTTTATGTTGGAGAAGGTTCCTATGTGAAGGATTCCATTTTGCTGCCCAATGTGAAAATAGAGAGGGAAAGCATCATCTGGCGCAGTATTATCGGGGAAAACACGACCATAGGCAGCAGGGTAAAAGTTGGTTTAAAATCTGACAAATACTTTAACCAGGAAGCCCTTACAGTCCTTGGGGATGGTATTATCGTGCCTGATGGCGTGGAAATCGAGCAAGGTGCAAGCATTAAAAGCTGGCAGCGGGAAGAAGCAAAAATTTCTTAAATGGGGTAGAGGTTTATGTCAACAATGATGGGTATTATTACCAACACCAAAAGTGAGGATATTTTGGGAGAGTTGACCCAGCATCGCAGCATGTCCGCAGTACCTTTTGGCTGCAGGTACCGTCTCATTGATTTCCCCCTTTCCAACATGGTTAATTCCGGAATAAAAAACATCGCTGTAGTCATGACTAATAAATCCCGGGCCCTCCTGGATCATTTGAATTCAGGAAAGGAATGGAGTCTGGACAGGAAAAGTGAGGGTCTTTTTCTCCTTCCTTCCGCTTCTCCCCGGCTTTTTCAGAAAAAAAACAAATTCGATTTGAAGGATCTTTGGGAAAATTTTGATTATCTTCAGCGTGCCCGGCAAAAGTATGTGGTTTTGTCAGGTAATAATGTAATTTTTAATGGGAATTATCAAAAGGGGCTGCAGTACCACAAGGAAAAGGGGGCAGATGTGACCCTGTATTATAAGGAAGAGGGGGCCCACAATCTGAGTCCGGGAAGTTTCAACTATTTTGAGGTTAAAGAGAACGGAAGGGTTACTTCTATCCACAGCTGTCCGTCAAAAACAGAAAATAACCAAGTCTCGTTAGAGACCATTATTCTGGAAAGGTCTCTGCTTATGGAAATAGTAAAACTGGCCGCAGATACGGGAAATTGGGATTTAGGGGATGTGTTGCTGGACAATATAAATGAACTGAAAGTTTTTGGTTATCCCTTCAAGGGTTATGCCGGCAAAATAAATTCTTTGGTCAGTTATTTCAGGCACAGTATGGAATTACTTCAGCCTCAGGTGCAGCAAGAATTGTTTTTTGCCAATGGTCCCATATATACCAAGATCAAGGATGGTCCTCCCGTCAAATATACGGAGACGGCAGAAACAGCCAATATTTTGGCAGGCAGTGGTTGTTACATCGAGGGGAAAGTGGAAAACAGCCTGCTTTTCCGGGGGGTTGCCGTAGGCAGGGGATCCTTGATAAGAAAAAGTATTATTATGCAAAACAGCATTATTGAGGAAAATGTAGTTTTGGAGAATGTAATCCTGGATAAAGATGTGTTCGTCAGGAAGGGGACTGTCTTAAAAGGGGAAGAAGGGAAACCCGTTGTTATCGGTAAAAGGACCGTAATTTAATAGCTGAATGAGTGATAATTCAAGGGCAGTGATTTATTGAGACCCATGAAGCTGTCCGGATCAGAAAAGAACTGAACAGTATATTTAAGGAAGTTTATGAAATTATTTATCTGGCGGGTATGAAAAGCATCTTCCGGCGTTTGGCCAAACCGGCTCCGGCCGGTAAAAATATGGAAATGGAAGATTTTTATGATATTTTCGACCTTTATCACTCGGATATCGGGCCCCGGAAACTCATTACCATTGTGGACCAGATTATAAAAGTATATAAAGACAATCAAATCCTGGCCTTTTTTAGAACATGCAATCCCTTTTTTTGGCTTGGCCTCTTGGGGGAGTATCTTGTAAATAAAAAGAAACATAAGTAATACTCAGGGGAACTGGAGAAATGCTAATAATATATCAAGTGAGTTTTACAGAGGTGAAGATATGGTAAAGTTCACGGTGGGAATAGATCTGGGAGGTACAAATATCAAGGCAGTTTTGGTGGATCAGAACAATGAGGTAAAGGGATACCTTAAACGGGCTGTCCAGGCAGAACTGGGTCCCCGGGAAGTAACCCGCCAGATGATGGGGATGGTGTATACTCTGCTTGGGGAAAACAAGCTGGTTCCCGCTGATCTTAGGGGTTTGGGCCTGGGCGTGCCGGGGCTGGTGGACAGGCGGGAAGAGAAGGCTGTTTTTTTGCCTAACCTGCCCGGATGGCACCATATACCCCTTGGGCAATGGATCAGGGAAGAACTGGATGTGCCCTTGCTGCTCGATAACGATGTGAGGATGGCCGCCTGGGGCGAAAAGCTTTTGGGGGCAGGGCGGGGCTGGGACGATATGGTCTGTATCACTGTGGGCACAGGGATTGGGGCAGGGATATTTTTACAAGGGAAAATGTTCAGGGGTCATGGGGAAAGCGCCGGTGAAATCGGTCATATGACAGTGGAAAAAGATGGCCTGCTTTGTACCTGTGGTAATCAAGGGTGTCTGGAAATGTATGCTTCAGGGAGGGCTATAGCCCGCAAAGCCCGGGAACTTGTGAAGCAGAAGGGTTTTAACCTGATCTTGGAGCTGGTGGAAGGGGACGAAGCGCGGATTACGGCGGCTACTGTGGCCCGGGCAGCGGAACTGGGTGATTCTAAAGCGCAGGGTATTATTGAAGAAGCTGCCCGGTACCTGGGGATAGGTTTGGCCAACCTGGCCAATATTCTTAACCCCCGCAGGATTGTGATCGGCGGGGGTGTGGCCGGCATGGGGGAAAGGCTCCTGGGGCCGGTCCGTGAAGTTGTTCAGGCCCGGGCTATGCCTGTAAACAGGGACGTGGAAATTGTAGCAGCCCAACTGGGGGAACTGGCCGGAGCCCTGGGAGCGGCCCTTGTGGCACGCTGCCGCCTGGCAGACGGGAAAGAAAAATTAAAAGAAATATAACTTGCTATCGTAGGAAGATCATGATAACTTTAAACTGGTAAGAAAAGGTTATTTGAGGGAGCGTTATCCATACTTATGAAAGTTTTGTTTGTTGCGGCCGAGGGAGTTCCTTTCGTAAAAACCGGCGGGTTGGGTGATGTCATAGGTTCTTTGCCTCAAGCCCTGCAGGAGAAAGGACTTGAGGTGGGCGTTATGATGCCTCTTTATGGGGATATATCTTCTTATTATAAAGAAGCCATGACCCTGGTGAGTGAGTTTACTGTACCCCTGGCCTGGCGCAGCCAGTACTGCGGTCTTAAATCATTAAGCCGGGAAGGTATCAGTTATTATTTTGTAGATAATGAATATTATTTCAAAAGAGACGGCATTTACGGTTTTTATGATGAAGCAGAGCGTTATGCCTTCTTTTGCCGGGCTGTCTTGGAAAGTCTTCCTCACCTCGGTTTTAAACCGCAAATTCTTCACTGTCATGACTGGCATACGGGTGTATTGAGTCTCTTTCTGAGAGCCTTTTATAAAGATCATCCTTTTTACCGGGATCTCCGTACGGTATTTACCATTCATAATCTCCACTATCAGGGAATATTTCCCAGGGAAATACTGGGGGACATCCTGGGATTGGGAGAAGAATATCTGAAGGATGACCGGTTGGAATTTTACCATAATATAAATTTTATGAAGGCAGGAATAGTGTTTTCTGATGTGATCACCACAGTAAGCAGGACCTATGCCGAAGAAATCAAAACTCCTTTGGGTGGAGAAAATCTGGATGCTTTGTTGCGAAAGAGAGAAAGGCGGCTTTTTGGCATTTTAAACGGTATTGATACGAAAAAATACAACCCCCTGACCGATCCAGCCCTCTTTGTGCCCTATCGCTGTTCCTTAACAAAGAAAGTTCAGAATAAACTTAAGCTCCAGGAATTGCTGGGACTGCCGGTCAAGGGAGAGGTTCCTTTGTTAGCCCTGGTTTCCCGGCTCGTAGCCCAGAAGGGCTTGGATTTGTTGGTGCAGATTATGGAGGAGCTTTTAGCAAGGGATCTGCAGATGGTTATTCTGGGTAGGGGGGAGGAAACCTACGAAAACTTCTTTTTGCAGATGGCGCAAAGGTACTCCCGGCAACTGGCCGCCCGCATCATGTTTGATGAAACCTTAGCCCGGAGAATTTATGCAGGTTCGGATATTTTTCTCATGCCCTCTCTTTCTGAGCCTTGCGGCCTGGGACAGTTGCTTGCCCTGCGCTACGGGAGTATTCCTGTGGTAAGGGAGACGGGGGGATTAAAAGATACGGTTACAGCCTACAACGAATATACCGGTACGGGCAATGGTTTTACTTTTACCCATTTTAATGCCCGCGATTTTCTCTATACCATTGACAGAGCCCTGAACTTTTATGGCCAAAAAGATGTTTGGTCCCGTCTGGTGAATAATGCCTGTAAAGGTAATTTCAGCTGGCAAAGGTCAGCCCGGGAATATCTTGATCTCTACCGCAAACTGCTTTCCGGGTTTTTTACCCATGATGCATAACTGGCAGGTGGGGTAAGGTAAAATATTCATACCACCCAGAAAATGACCGGAGGCATTAGCATGAAATTAGACAGGGCCAGCGGGATTCTTTTACATCCTACTTCCCTTCCATCCAGGTATGGCATTGGCGACCTGGGCCCCGAAGCCTATAAATTTGTTGATTTTCTTAAAACCGGCAAGCAGCGCCTGTGGCAGGTATTGCCTTTAAACCCCGTCGGTCAGGGCTGGTCCCCTTATCAGTCCCCTTCTGCCTTTGCTGGCAACCACCTTTTAATCAGTATGGATAAATTGCGGGAAGAAGGGCTGCTGACAGCAGGGGATACGGATAATATTCCTGCTTTTCCGGAGGATAAGGTTTTGTTTCCCCTGGTTGCCTCTTTTAAAGAGAAATTGTTGCGTAAGGCTTTTACTGCATTTATCAATACTGGTGAAAGCAGGCCCGATTATAAGGCCTTCCTTGGGGAAAACAACTATTGGCTGGGAGATTATGCCCTTTTCATGGCTTTAAAGATGCATTTTGGCGGGCTAGCCTGGAATCGGTGGGAAAAGGCCCTGGCCTTCCGGGAAAAGGAAGCCCTTCTCTATTTTCAGGAACACTTACATGAGGAGATTGCTTTTTATTGTTTTTTACAGTATGTGTTTTTTAAGCAGTGGACTGCTCTGAAAAGCTATGCCAACGCACAGGGGATAAAAATCATTGGCGATCTGCCTATTTTTATTGCTCATGACAGCAGCGATGTCTGGGCTCATCCCGCATTGTTTGCCCTGGATGAAAGGGGAAATCCCCTGACCGTGGCTGGTGTTCCCCCCGATTATTTCAGCGAGACGGGTCAGCTATGGGGTAATCCCCACTACGACTGGGCGGAGATGGAAAAAGATGATTACCGCTGGTGGCGGAAGCGTTTCCGCCATCTTTTAAAACTGGCCGATTTTGTGCGTGTTGACCATTTTCGGGGATTTGAGGCTTACTGGGAAGTTCCTGCGGGAGAAAAGACGGCCGTCAGGGGAAGATGGGTGAAAGGTCCGGGGGAGAAATTCTTCTTGACCCTGGAAAAATATCTTGGTAAACTCCCCGTGATTGCCGAAGATTTGGGTGTGATCACCCCTGAAGTACAGGCCTTAAAAGAGAAGTGCGGTTTCCCCGGCATGAAAGTGCTGCAGTTTCTGACAGAGGAAGAGCTGCAGGCCGGGAGGAAGGAAGAAGATGTGGTTTATTATACGGGAACCCATGACAATGACACCCTTTTGGGCTGGTATCGAAAATTGAACACTGCCCTGCCTGGACCGGAGGAGCGGAAAAAGTGCCGGGAGTATATGGCATTGGTCTCGGGTAGTGGCGCCAGGTGGGCCATTTTCCCTCTTCAGGACATTCTCTGTCTTGATCAGGAAGCCAGGATGAATACGCCGGGGACAGTGGAGGGAAACTGGCAGTGGCGGTTTAGGGCGGGAGTCCTCACTTCCTCCTTGGCCGCTGAATTAGCCTCATTAACGGTGAAACATCAAAGACATGGGTGAGAAGGATATGGAAACAAAGGGATTGTGGGCAAGATACAAAGAATATTTATATCATGATGCTGAGCTGGGCCTTATGGTTGATATCAGCGGGATGGGTTTTCCGGAAAATTTTTTCAGGGATATGCAGGCCAGGATGGACCAGGCCCTGAAATGTATGGCAGACCTGGAGAAGGGGGCCATAGCCAATCCCGATGAAGGGCGCACGGTAGGTCACTACTGGCTTCGTGCCCCCCATTTGGCTCCTTCCCCGGAGATAGCCACAGAAATTGAAAGAGCTATAAGAGATATTGAAGACTTTGCCCGTAAAATCCACAGGGGTGAAATTTTGTCTTCGACGGGTGATCAATTTGACAAAATTCTCCTGATCGGGATAGGCGGTTCGGCCCTGGGGCCCCAGTTTGTCACTGATGCCCTTACTACTGGCAATGATCTTATGAATATTTATTTCATGGACAATACAGATCCTGCCGGCTTTGACCGGGTCTTTTCCGCTCTCGGGGACCATCTCTCCCGCACCCTGGTTCTGGTCATCTCCAAAAGCGGAGGTACTGTGGAGACTAGAAACGGTATGCTGGAAACCCGCTATCTCTTTGCAGGGAGGGGACTGGATTTTGCCAGACATGCCGTGTCCGTCAGCCAGGCAGGGAGCCTCCTGGACCGCACTGCAGAAGAGGAGGGCTGGCTGGCCAGATTCCCTTTGTGGGAGTGGGTGGGCGGACGTACTTCCGAGACTTCCCCGGTGGGCCTCCTGCCTGCGGCTTTGCAGGGTTTTGCTATTCATGAGCTTTTACGGGGTGCTGCCCTGTGTGACCGCATCACCCGCAACAGGGAGGTAAAGGCCAATCCGGCAGCCCTTCTGGCCTTGATGTGGTTTTATGCCACAGGAGGGGAAGGGGGCAAAACCATGGTGGTGCTCCCCTATAAAGACAGGCTCCAGCTTTTTGCCAGGTACCTCCAGCAGCTTGTCATGGAGTCCCTGGGTAAGGAAAAAGACCTGGCAGGGAATATTGTTTATCAGGGTTTGGCTGTTTTCGGCAATAAAGGTTCTACGGACCAGCATTCTTATCTGCAACAGCTCTTAGAAGGGCCTGATAATTTCTTTATCACTTTCCTGGAAGTGTTAAAAGACAGGAATGGGTCTTCGCCCCAGGTGGAGGAAGGGGTGACCAGCGGGGATTATTTAAACGCTTTTTTGCAGGGGACCAAAGGAGCTTTAAGGCAAAAAGGCCGGGAATATCTCACCATTACTGTAGAAAAGGTAGACGCTTTTTCCCTGGGTGTGCTGATTGCCCTCTTTGAAAGGGCGGTGGGGCTGTATGCTTCTCTCATCAATATTAATCCCTACCACCAGCCTGCTGTGGAGGCGGGTAAGAAAGGAGCCAGATTTATTGTGGATTTGCAAAGGCAGGTTCTTGCCTTTCTCCGTAAAAACCGGGGCAAGGCCTATACTGCTGAAGAAATAGCCCTGGCCCTGAACATGAAGGATGAAACGGAAGGAGTTTTCAAAATCCTGGAACACGCCCGGGCTAACCCGGATCATGGTGTATTTAGAGAAGAAGAGAAGAAAATCGTCAACAGCAGATATTATGTTTAAGTCCTGAAGATATAAGGAAAGCCGCAGTCTCCGGCCCGGGCTGCGGCTCTTTGGCTAAATTGCTTCAATTGTCTTCATGACTTCCCTTTTGATG
>JAIHAN010000084.1 GCA_020054815.1 Peptococcaceae bacterium
AAGGCAGGTGAAAGGATTGGAACTTACGGTTTTAGGGTGTCATGCTCCTTATGCTCCGGCGGACGGCGCCTGTAACGGGTATCTTTTACAGGCTGGCGGTGTTAACATCATGCTGGATTGCGGTAACGGGTCCTTTGCTGTTTTGCAAAAACACCTGGATTTTCGGAAACTCCACGCCCTCATTATCAGCCATTATCACCCTGACCATTTTCACGATTACCACTGCGTAAGGCATGCTATTGGCGGCAGTATCAGAGACGGCAGCCGTCAGAATCCTCTTCTGGTCTATGCCCCGGGGGAGGAAACAGGTCCCTGGAGTGAGATGGCCAAATGGCAGGATGAGTTCATTTTAATCCCCATAGAAGAATATCAAAGAGTTCCTGCGAGCCTGGGGGATTTGGTTTTTCATTTCCAAAAAAATAAACACCCTAAAGATTGTTTTTCCATGAATTTTATAGAGGGGAATGCTAAATTTGTCTATACTAGTGATACAAGCTGGTATGGACCGCTGGTGGAGTTTGCCTGGGGAGCCGATCTTTTACTTTGTGAAGCGAGTTTACGGAATGCCGATATGGCTCTAAGCGAAGAAAAAGGCCATCTTACGGCAGGACAAGCGGGCCGTCTCGCGGCTAAGGCTGAGGTGAAACACCTGATGCTTACGCACCTGTGGCCCGAATTTTCCCCTTACGTACTGCTGCGGGAAGCCCAGAGTGTTTTTACCGGAAAGGTTTCCCTGGCCACAACGGGCCTGAAAATATCAATTTAGTAATGGAGGTCTGGACATGGAACGAGTTGATGGTAGAAGACCTGAGCAACTGCGGTCGGTAAAAATTACTAAAGACTACATAAAATTTGCCGAAGGGTCAGTACTCATTGAGATGGGAGAAACGAAAGTTATTTGTACAGCTACCGTGGAAGAGAAAATACCTCCTTTTTTGAAAGGACAGAATAAAGGGTGGGTTACGGCAGAATACGCTATGCTCCCCAGAGCTACCCAGATCCGAACCCAGCGGGAAGCGGCCAAAGGAAAGATCAGCGGGCGGACCAATGAAATCCAGAGATTGATCGGACGAGCTTTGCGGGCTGTCGTTGATCTGGAATCCCTGGGTGAGCGTACTTTTTTTATCGACTGTGATGTCATCCAGGCTGATGGGGGTACGCGGACAGCCTCTATTACCGGTGCTTTTGTGGCTATGGTCCTGGCTATGCATAAACTAGTGAAAGCAGGACTTTTAGAAAAAATCCCCGTTCGGGCCTGGCTGGCGGCAGTCAGTGTGGGTAAGGTAGCGGACAGCTTGCTTCTCGATCTCTGTTATGAGGAAGATTCCCAGGCCATCGTTGATATGAATGTGGTTATGACCGATAAAAACGAATTTGTAGAAATCCAGGGTACAGCGGAAGGGTATCCTTTTACAAGGGAAGAACTGGACAGCTTACTGGACCTGGCAAAAACAGGTATTCTGCAACTCATTGATATCCAACAGCAGGTTTTAGGTGAAGAATATGCCTTCTAAAATCATTATGGCCACACGCAACAAGGGCAAAGTCACGGAACTCCGGAAACTTCTAGAAGAACAAAGAGTAGATATTTTAACTTTGGCCGATTTCCCGGAACTTCCGGAGGTAGAGGAAGACGGCCTTACTTTTGCAGACAACTCTGTCAAAAAAGCTAAGACGACGGCGGAGGCCACGGGCTTTATTGCCATTGCCGATGATTCGGGCTTAGAAGTAGAGTATCTAAACGGCCAGCCTGGTGTTCATTCAGCCCGTTTTGCCGGCGAGCCCACAGATGATGCACGTAACAATGAAAAACTTTTAGCCTGTTTAAAGGGAGTCCCTCCTGAGCAAAGAAAAGCCCGTTTCGTGAGTGTTATCGCTATTGCCGTACCCGGCGGAGAGACATATACTACTATGGGAACCTGTGAGGGAGTAATTTTGGATGAACCCCGTGGAAACGGCGGTTTTGGTTATGACCCGCTTTTTTATGTGCCGGTTTTCGAAAAAACTTTTGCCGAGTTGAGTACGGAGGAGAAGAATAGAATCAGCCACCGGGGTGAAGCTTTACGGAAGGCTAGTGTGATTCTCCGCCGGTTATTAACGAATCCAGAAGTTTGAGGTGTGAAGTGAGATTTGGTATTATAGGGGATACCCACGGCTCTATTAAGGAAATAGGTGATCCGCGAAAGATTTTTAGCCAGGTGCAGTTCCTGGTTCATACGGGGGATCACTGGCAGGATGGCCTTTTAATCGAAAAAAAATGGGGTATTCCGGTTTTAGCGGTCAAAGGTAACTGCGACAGCGGTCCTGTACCCTCTGAATTTGTTTTCGATATTGAAGACACGCGTTTCTTCGTAACCCATGGAAATAATTATGGGGTAAAAGCAGGGCTGCAACGGTTATTCTACCGCGCCTCTGAGGTGGGCGCCCACTACTGTATTTTTGGCCATACCCATATACCTTACTGTGAAAAGATTGAGACAATCGTATTCCTGAACCCGGGCAGCTGGACCTGGCCCCGCAGTGAAAGGCGCTATGCGGGTATACTCTTAAGCCTAGAAGAAAATTCTTGGCAGTACCAGTTTATCCACTATTAATTACCTGTATTTTCATCTTGCAAATGTGAACACTAAATGATAATACAATAAATTTGATGGCTGTAAGATCATCGGAAAAAACATGGTTTGCCGGTAAATACCAGGCAGATATGGTTGACAGGGACGCAAATTTTTGATAAGATACTTTTTGCTGCGGTGATGATGCACTGCTAGTGCCCATAGCTCAGCTGGATAGAGCAACGGCCTTCTAAGCCGTGTGTCCGGGGTTCGAATCCCTGTGGGCACGCCATACATGGTGACTGTGGCGAAGTGGTTAACGCACCGGATTGTGGCTCCGGCACTCGGGGGTTCAAGTCCCCTCAGTCACCCCATTTCTTAAAATAATGCAAATATTTCCCTTGACTTAAACCATAGTAAAAGGTTATACTATAACCTGTCATTATTGGGGCGTAGCCAAGTTGGTAAGGCAACGGACTTTGACTCCGTCATGCGTTGGTTCGAGTCCAGCCGCCCCAGCCATTTGCGAAGTGTAATGTGAGAAGTTAGAGGTAAGACCACACATCCAACCTCCCACCTCCCACCTCTAATATATGAGCCATTAGCTCAGTCGGTAGAGCACCTGACTTTTAATCAGGGTGTCGATGGTTCGAGTCCATCATGGCTCACCACTCATATAGTTACTAGTTACCAGTTCCTAGTTACTAGTTAGGTAGTTAGGCTAGCAAGCTATTCAGATAGTTTTTACTACCAACTAGCAACTACAACTAATAAACTAGGTTTTACTAGCAACTACCAACTAGCAACTATCAACTAATTTACGCGGGAGTGGCGGAACTGGCAGACGCGCTGGATTTAGGATCCAGTGGGAGACCGTGGGGGTTCAAGTCCCTTCTCCCGCACCAAGTAAATGAATATGCGGAAGTGGCTCAGTGGTAGAGCATCGCCTTGCCAAGGCGAGGGTCGCGGGTTCGAATCCCGTCTTCCGCTCCATTTGTCTTATGTGACTAGTGAGAAGACTAGTATCCTAACTAGTGCCACTAGTCTTTTTGGTATATTGTGAGATTATGCTCTATAAGTCGAGGGTTTATAAAAAGGGAAGAGAAGGTATCTTTTTTCGGGCCTCGGCAACCTGTCGAAGCCTCTTTTATTGTAAATAAAAACACAACATATATATTAAAATCACGTACGTGTTTTTATTCTAACTGGTTATACTGGTAAAGGATGGTAATAATCTTTATTACATATTTTTTAAAATGAATAGGAGGAGCATCTCATGAATGTAACCGCAGAAAGGTTAGATAAAACAAAGGCGCAGGTGACAGTGGAGGTACCTGTTGAGAAATTTGAAGAATCCTTGCAGCATGCTTATCGTATTGTTAGCAAAAAAGTTAATGTACCTGGTTTTAGAAAAGGTAAGGCACCTCGCCGGATTATTGAGAATATGTATGGAACAGAAATACTTTACGAGGAAGCTCTCCAACATGCTGTACCCAGAGCTTATTTCCAGGCTTTGGATCAAATTAAGGATGAATATACAGCCATAAGTGACCCTGAATATGAGATCGTCCAGTTGGAAAAAGGTAAACCCTTCATCTTTAAAGCTAAATTTGATTTAAAGCCGGAAGTCAAGCTTGGTGAATATAAGGGCCTTGAACTGGAGAAACCATCTGCTGAAATTGGTCCTGCGGATGTAGACAATGAGCTTGAAAGAATGCGGCAGAGATATGCCAAACTAGTGGTTGTGGAAGGACCGGCGGAAAAAGGTGACGTATTAACCATAGATTTTGTGGGCAAAGTAGATGGGCAGCCTTTCGAAGGGGGCAAAGGTGAGAATTACCCGCTGGAATTAGGCTCCAACACCTTTATTCCGGGATTCGAAGACCAACTGATCGGTGTTAAAGCGGGAGAGACGGTAGATGTTAATGTTACCTTCCCCGAAGAGTATCATGTCACGGAATTAGCCGGCAAGGATGCAGTCTTTACAGTAACGGTAAAAGAAAACAAACGTAAAGAACTCTCTCCCCTTGATGATGAATTTGCTAAAGATGTTTCCGAGTTTAGTACCTTGCAGGAATTAAGAGCCGACATCGAGAATAAGTTAAAAGAAGCAGCCCAGAAAAAAGCGGAAAGTGAGCTAAGGGTTGCCGCGGTGAAAAAGGCCACCGAAAATGCAGAAATAGAAATACCACAGTCTATGATTGAAAACCGCGTAAACACCATGGTGGAAAATTTTGCCTACCGGTTGCAGCAGCAGGGTATTTCCTTTGACTATTACATGCAGGCCACTAATACAAATATCGACGATATAAAAAATAATTATCGTACAGAAGCGGAAGCTTCTCTCCGTTCCGATTTAGTCTTGGAGGCCATTGCTAAAGCCGAGAGTATTACTGTTTCCGAGGAAGAACTGGACGAAGAAATTAAGAAAATGGCAGAACGGTATAAACAAGAGCCCGCTAAATTTCGTGAAGTTATGGAAAAACAGGGACAGATTTCTTCACTTAAATTTGGTATAATGTTAGATAAAGCCGTAGATTTTATTATTGAACAAGCAAAAATATCTTAAACACAGGGCGGTCTCCGCCTTGTTTTTCCCTATCGGGTATTCGTTGAAAGCCAAATCTAAAAGCTTTTTGGTCCTTAGTGGTTACGAATAGGAGGTCTAAAGTATATGAACAACGGAAGGATTATTACACCACCCAGTTTGACTACCCTTGTACCAATGGTTGTAGAGCAATCAAATCGCGGTGAGCGTGCCTACGATATTTATTCCAGGCTTTTAAAAGACAGGATTATTTTCCTGGGAAGCGCTATTGATGACCATGTTGCCAACCTTGTAATTGCCCAGTTGTTGTTCTTAGAAGCAGAAGACCCCGATAAAGACATTAACCTCTACATTAACAGTCCTGGCGGCTCTATTACTGCCGGTATGGCCATTTATGATACCATGCAGTATATAAAAGCTGATGTATCCACTATCTGTGTAGGATTGGCCGCTTCCATGGGGGCTTTCCTTTTAGCGGCAGGTGCTAAGGGTAAGAGATTTGCCCTGCCCAATGCAGAGATTATGATTCACCAGCCCCTTGGAGGAGCACAGGGGCAGGCCACAGATATTGAAATCCATGCCAGAAGGATAATACACATTAAGAAGAAATTGAATAAGATATTATCCGAGAACACCGGTCAACCTATTCAACGTATTGCTGACGATACGGAACGTGACCGTTTTATGGATGCCGATGAGGCTAAAGCATACGGGATTATTGACGAGGTGATTTACCGGAAGACCCAGGCCCCCAAAACCAAGTAAAGAGGTGATTCCATGTACAAATTTGGGGATGACAAAGGACAATTGAAGTGCTCTTTCTGCGGGAAACTTCAGGATCAGGTTAAGAAACTCGTGGCCGGCCCCGGCGTCTATATTTGTGATGAATGTATTGAGCTTTGTAATGAAATCATCGAAGAAGAACTTTCCGATGATAACAGTTTAGAGCTTGGTGATATTCCCAAACCTAAGGAAATTAAGGCTATCCTGGACCAGTATGTTATTGGCCAGGAGGAGGCCAAGAAAAGCCTTTCCGTGGCCGTTTACAACCATTATAAACGGATTAAGCTGGGTGCCAAAATTGAGGATGTGGAGCTCCAGAAGAGCAACATCATCATGCTGGGCCCTACCGGAAGCGGAAAAACGCTGTTAGCCCAGACGCTGGCTCGTATTTTGAACGTGCCCTTTGCCATTGCCGATGCTACTTCCCTTACGGAAGCCGGCTACGTGGGAGAAGATGTGGAGAACATTCTTCTCAAACTGATCCAGGCCGCAGACTATGACGTAGAAAAAGCGGAAAAAGGGATTGTCTATATCGACGAGATTGATAAAATTGCCCGTAAATCCGAGAACCCCTCTATTACCAGGGATGTCTCGGGTGAAGGTGTGCAGCAGGCCCTCTTAAAAATTTTAGAAGGTACTGTGGCCAGCGTGCCCCCGCAGGGAGGCCGCAAACACCCGCACCAGGAATTTATCCAGCTGGATACCACCAATATTCTCTTTATCTGCGGCGGTGCTTTTGAAGGAATCGACAAAATCATTCAAAACCGCGTGGGTAAAAAGGTAATGGGGTTTGGCGCCGATATCAAGAGCAAGCAGGATATGAAGGTTGGGGAAATCCTCAAACAAATTCAACCTACGGACCTCTTAAAATTTGGACTTATTCCCGAGTTCGTCGGTCGCCTGCCTGTCATTGTGACCCTGGATGCCCTGGATGAAGAAGCCCTGATACGTATTCTTACTGAACCCAAGAATGCTCTGATCAAGCAATACCAGAAGTTCTTTGAGCTAGATAATGTTACCCTGGAGTTTAAGCCCGAGGCTTTACAGGCTATTGCCGTGGAAGCCATCAAGCGCAACACAGGCGCTCGGGGCTTAAGGGCCATCGTGGAAAACCTGATGCGTGATGTTATGTATGACATTCCCTCCCGTACCGATGTAAATAAATGCATCGTGACAAAAGAATGTGTGAAAAATAACGAAGAACCTCTCCTGGTAACCACCAGTGAGCGTAAGAAGAAAAAAGAAGAAACAGCATAAAAAAAACGGACCTTTTTAAAGGTCCGTTTTTTGTGCAATACGTCTTTGAAATGACCACTTGGGAGGGTGCAAGGAAAATGAAAAGACTTGGCCTTTAGCCAAGCTTTTCATGAGCGTTTTAACTTTCGGGGAGTTTTCTAAGGTTTCATCAGGGCTCTTTCGGCAATCTCAATAGCCGTTCTTACCATATAGCCGCAGTTCCTGGAGGAGACATTACCGAAGTCGCCATCACGTTGTACGTCATCATAGAAACCTAATTCCTTGGCGATCTCCATCTTGAGGGCATCGGACATAATACTACGTCTTTTGGCCGCCATGATAAAAACCCCCTTTTTAGCTTTTAGGCTCATTCTTATTATGTCACCACGGTTTAATTTTTAATTTATTAAATATTTTACGCCTTTACCAAAATGTGTGTTGAAGTAAAGACTACTCCGAATTTTTAAATAATATTTTTACCAAAATAAACAGGGTGACTGCTACATAATAACCTGGCCATTTGCTCAAACTTAAATATCAGACTTTTGCAGTGTTACACTAAGGAAGATTCTATAAGTATCTTGCTTAGAAAATGATATTGCTATAAGGGGAATTTTTGTCTTCGAAAGAAGCTAAAATAATGTCCGTGTCAAAGCATCAGGAAAGGGGCGAATTTTCCAGTGGAATCTTCCGGATTTAGTAGTTTGTTTGGTTTTATCCAAATATTTTTCGTAATTGTTATTGGCCTTTACTTTCTCAATTTGCTGCGAGGGCAGCAGGGCAATAAAGTAGCGGTGGAAAAAGAGTCAAGAAAAGAGCTGGATAAGCTGGAGAAAATGCGCCAAATCAGGTTAAGTGAGCCTTTGGCCGAAAGGACCAGGCCTACCACGATGCAGGATATTATCGGGCAGGAAGAAGGGATTAAAGCGCTGCGCGCGGCCCTCTGCGGGCCTAATCCCCAGCATGTGATCATTTATGGACCTCCGGGGGTGGGGAAGACGGCAGCGGCCAGGCTTGTGCTGGAAGAAGCCAAGAAAAATCCCCATTCACCTTTTAAAAAAGATGCCAAGTTTACGGAAGTAGACGGGGCTACCTCCCGCTTCGACGAAAGAGGCATTGCAGACCCGCTGATTGGTTCTGTCCATGACCCCATCTACCAGGGAGCGGGAGCCATGGGTATGGCCGGCATCCCCCAGCCCAAACCCGGAGCTGTGACGAAAGCCCATGGCGGGATCCTTTTCATCGATGAGATTGGGGAGCTCCATCCTATCCAGATTAATAAACTCCTAAAAGTCCTGGAAGACCGAAGAGTGATGCTGGAGAGCGCCTATTACTCCTCGGAAGATACGAATATCCCCAGCCATATCCACGATATCTTTCAGAACGGCCTACCCGCCGATTTTCGCCTGGTAGGCGCCACCACTCGCTTACCCCAGGAGATTCCGCCCGCTATCCGCTCCCGCTGTCTGGAGATTTTCTTCCGGTCCCTGTTACCCGACGAGATTGGTATTATCGCGGAGAATGCGGCTAAAAAAATTGGTCTCCCTATCGAAAAAGAGGCTGTGGAAGTAGTGAAGAAATATGCTACCAACGGCCGGGAGGCAGTTAATATTATTCAGATTGCGGCCGGTGTGGCTTTTACCAACAACAAAAAGGAAATTACGGCCTCAGATGTGGAATGGGTGGTCAACAGCGGCCAGTATTCACCGCGGCCTGAAAAGAAAGTACCGCCCCAGCCCCAGGTAGGACTGGTCAACGGCTTGGCTGTGTATGGGCCTAACCTGGGTATGATCCTGGAAATCGAGGTCAGTGTGATGCCCGTAAGAAAAGGCAGAGGGAGGGTCATCGTTACAGGCATTGTGGAAGAAGAGGAAATGCATGGTATGGGCGGCCATACCATGAGGCGGAAGAGTATGGCCAAAGGTTCTGTGGAAAATGTACTCACGGTGCTTCGCCGCAATTTGGGGATGGACTGCCGGGATTATGACATCCATGTCAACTTTCCGGGAGGAATCCCCACCGATGGGCCGTCGGCGGGGATTGCCATTGCTACAGCTGTTTACTCAGCCATTACCAATATCCCTATCGATAACCAGGTGGCTATGACCGGGGAAGTTTCCATCCGGGGCACGGTCAAACCTATCGGAGGTGTGGTGGCCAAAGTGGAAGCCGCCCGCCTGGCGGGGGCTACCCGGGTGATTATCCCCAAGGATAACTGGCAGCATATCTTAAAAGATATGCGGGGCATTGAAGTTATCCCTGTGGAGAACCTGGAAGAAGTTCTTGATTTGGCTTTAATCGGTCCTCGACCGGGAAAAAATAATCACACCACGTGGCAGTCGCCCACTCCTCTACAAAACAGTTTTATGTGTCTCTGAGACGCAAGCCCAGCTTGCGTCTTAATTTGTACATATGGCGAAATATCCCGTTTTGTGGTAAACTTTGCCTTGAAAAAAAGAAACTACAGAATATAAAAGAAAAGCCTGAGAGAAAATAGTTTTATGATACAGTGGGAGGTGTCGCTACAATGGAAATGCTACGTAAAAGACAAAGGGTCATTCCACTCCTGCCTTTGCGAGGGGTTTTAGTTTTTCCTTATATGGTCATTCATCTGGATGTGGGAAGGGAGAAGTCCATTAGCGCTTTAGAGGAGGCCATGATTGGGGACAGGGAAATTTTCCTGGCTACGCAGAAAGATGCCCAGACGGATTTCCCCGGCCATGATGATATATATACAGTAGGGAGTGTGGCGGAAGTCAAACAACTCCTGAAGCTTCCAGGCGGGACCATCAGGGTTCTGGTGGAAGGCTTAAGGCGGGGAGAAATTGTGGAGTACCTGGAAGACGAGCCCTTCTACCGGGTGAGAATTACGGAGTATGACGAAGTGGTGGAAAAAAACCCGGAGATAGAAGCCTTGATGAGAAACCTCATCTATCTCTTTGAACAATACGTAAAATTAAGTAAGAAAATTGCTCCGGAAACTGTAGTTTCCATTATTACTATTGAGGAACCCAGCCGCCTGGCTGACCTCATTGCTACTCATTTGACCTTAAAAATCACGGAAAAGCAGGCTATCCTGGAAGCTCTGGATGTGAAAGTCCGCCTGGAAACACTCAGCTCCATTCTGGCCAAAGAGATTGAAATCCTGGAACTGGAGCGGAAGATTAATGTCAGGGTCCGTAAGCAGATGGAAAAAACCCAGAAAGAATATTACCTGCGGGAACAGTTAAAGGCCATCCAGAAAGAGCTTGGTGAACGTGATGAACGGGGTGCCGAAGTAGATGAGTACCGGGAGAAAATCCAGGAAGCCCAGCTTCCTCCCGAGGTGGAGGAAAAAGCTTTGAAAGAACTGGAGCGACTGGAAAAAATGCCCCCAATGGTGGCAGAATCCGCCGTCATCCGCAATTACCTGGATTGGCTTCTGTCCATTCCCTGGAACAAACAGACGGAAGACCGGGTAGATGTAAAAAGAGCCGAGGAGATCCTTAACCAGGATCACTACGGCTTAAAGAAAGTAAAAGAGAGGATCTTGGAGTACCTGGCAGTGAGAAAATTGACAGAGAAAATCAAGGGGCCTATCATTTGTTTTGTAGGACCGCCCGGTGTGGGTAAAACTTCCCTGGCCAAATCCATTGCCCGTTCTCTGGAGAGGAAGTTTGTCCGCATGTCTCTGGGAGGCGTGCGCGATGAGGCCGAAATAAGGGGACACCGCCGTACTTATGTGGGGGCCCTGCCTGGCCGGATCATCCAGGGGCTGCGTAATGCCGGGACCAAGAACCCGGTCTTTCTACTGGATGAAATAGACAAGATGAGCATGGATTTCCGGGGCGACCCCTCCGCTGCTTTGCTGGAAGTTTTAGATCCCGAGCAAAACAATACGTTCAGCGACCACTTCATTGAAGTTCCTGTTGATCTTTCCCAGGTCTTATTTATTACTACTGCCAATGTGGCCTACAATATCCCCCGTCCCCTCCTGGACAGGATGGAACTGATTCATATTTCCGGCTATACCGAGGAGGAGAAAATGCACATCGCCCAGAGATATCTCCTCCCCAAACAGTTAAAGGAACACGGTTTAAAAGAAGACCAGCTGGATATCAGCAACAATACCATCTTAAGTGTTATTCGCCACTATACACGGGAAGCCGGTGTGAGAAACCTGGAGAGGGAACTGGCGGCCATCTGCCGTAAGGCGGCCAAGATCATTGCCGAAGGCTCCCAGAAAGCAGTGACTGTGACCAGCCGCAACTTAGACAAGTTTTTGGGGATACCCCGCTACCGTTATGGTATTTCGGAAAAAGAAAATATGGTTGGGGTAGTGACAGGCCTGGCCTGGACGGAAGTAGGCGGAGATATTCTCAATATAGAAGTTTCAGTACTGAAAGGAACCGGTAAACTGCTCTTAACGGGAAAACTGGGTGATGTGATGAAAGAGTCAGCCCAGGCCGGTTATACTTATGTCAGGTCCAGAGCTGCGGAACTAGGGATTGAAGAAAACTTCCACGAGAAGTATGATGTCCATATCCATGTACCGGAAGGGGCCATTCCCAAAGACGGGCCTTCAGCAGGTATTAGCATGGCCACAGCCCTTGCCTCGGCCCTCAGTAACAGAAAAGTCAGGCGGGAGGTTGCTATGACCGGGGAAATCACCCTAAGGGGACGGGTGTTGCCTGTGGGCGGTATCAAGGAGAAAGTACTGGCGGCCCACAGAGCCGGAAGCAGAATCATCGTTCTACCTCAGGAAAACAAAAAAGACCTGGAGGATATCCCGGCTAACATTAAGCGTGGTTTAGAATTTGTCCTGGTAGAAAATATGGACGAAGTTTTAAAAATTGCTTTGGAGGAGAGACATGAAGATAACCACAGCTGAGTTTACCATTAGCGCTGTGAGTCCTAAGCAGTACCCCGCATCTCAGGACCCGGAGATTGCCCTGGTAGGCCGTTCCAATGTGGGCAAATCTTCGTTAATTAACAAGTTTCTTAATAGAAAAGGCTTAGCCCGTACCAGCAGTCAACCAGGGAAAACCCAGACCCTCAACTTCTACCACATCAATAAAGCCTGGTACTTTGTGGACCTGCCTGGCTATGGTTTTGCCAGGGTGTCTAAAGAGTTAAAAGCACGCTGGGGAAAATTTATTGAGGAATATCTTAGAGAGCGCCGGCAACTGGTGGGTGTCATCCAGATTATCGATATCCGCCATCCTCCTACTAAAGACGATCTTGCCATGTATGAATGGCTGGTACATTACCAGTTACCCACTTTAATCGTGGCCACAAAGGCCGATAAAATATCCCGGGGACAATGGTTATCCCATGTTAAAACCATTAAAACTGAGTTGAAACTAGATTCCCAAGTACCTTTAATTGTCTTTTCTTCCGAAACGGGTACGGGGCTGGAGGAGTTACACCGGTGGGTTGAGGAACGGATAGATCTTGAGCAGGAAGGTATACAAGCCTAGTCCCGCTTCCCGCTACCTGAATTGTGTCTTGTAGTAAGCTCCTAAGAAAATAAGCAAGGCGCTTAGACCTTTTCTGGTCCAGGCGCCTTGTTGTCTTTCTTAATTTTCTGGGAAAAAGGCAGGAACAGTATACAAAAGGAAAAGACTGTAATATTATAGATTTTGGATAAGGTAAAGATTTATGAGGAGTTGAAGAAAAATGCCTGAAAGGCTGCACAAGTCATGCACAAATAAGGTTTTTGCCGGTGTCTGCGGGGGTATCGCCGAATATTTTAACGTTGATCCTACCTTGATACGCCTGGCCTGGGCCATGGCCTTTTTTGTCGGGGGAACTGGTTTCATTTTATATATTTTAGCACTAGCATTGCATTAAATATCTAAGTGGTTGTCAAGAAGTATTAGAAGATTCATAGATATCCTAAATATAGGATGAAATGGTGTATACAGTAAGTCTT
>JAIHAN010000085.1 GCA_020054815.1 Peptococcaceae bacterium
TCGATTCAGTTGCCTATCAACCCGCTGTGCAGTATACCTTAAAGCAAGTTCCCGCAATGCATTTATATTTCCAGGTCGAAAGAACTTTTCTAATGATTGTTCAACATCATCTGGTAAGTAAACTTTACCTTCTTTAATTCTCTGTGATAGTTCCTCAGGTGAAACATCTATTAATTTTATTTGATCCGCTTCCTCAAGAAGACGGTCCGGTACTGTTTCTTTTACTTGAATTCCAGTTATCTGTTCAACTATATCCTTTAGACTTTCAACATGATGAATATTTAAGGTTGTGAAAACATCTATCCCACTCTGCAATAATTCTGCTACATCCTGATATCGATGTGTATGCCTAGAACCGGGTAAATTTATATGCGCCAGGTTATCCACAATAGCTAACTGAGGACAACGCTCCAGGATGGCATCGATATCCATTTCTAATACAACTCTACCCTGATAGTCGTTTTTTCTTGCGGCAACCAGCGGTAGACCTCTTAATAGATGTTTTGTCTCAGTTCCTTTATAAGCCCCAATCCAGCCAACAACAACATCTACACCCTGCGCTCTCTTATCATGTGCAGATTCTAACATGGCATAGGTTTTACCCACACCTGGAGTGGCTCCTAGAAATATAGTTAACTTTCCTCTGTTAGCTCCATTTTCCAACTGGTCAAGTCCTTCCACTTTCTTTCTTTTAATAAATATACTACATCAATTTAGTATATTAGGTCTAATACAAAATAATAATTAATCACTGGACTAATACAGAATCTCCTAAGCGGTAATTGAGTCTTTTGTAGAAAGATTATTAAAATGTCCTGTTTATTTTAGGATAAGTTATATATTTGCATACTCCGAATAATAGTTTCAAGTATTCTTCCACCTAAAGCGGTGTTTCATCCAAAACTGGAGATTGCTCCCGGCTCCTTAACACCAACAGATTATACAAGTATTTGTAGCAACATACCAGGAGAAACCATTTCGGCGGCTGCGGCTGTAGGAATACCTGCAGAAGACACATTCGGCGTAATTATGGAGTGATCGGGACACTATACAAAGAATGAAATCGAAGAAACCATAGAAAAGATGGTTTCTGAAGCATTTGCAATAAAAAAAATCTCACTAAAAGAAATAAGGATTTATGCGGTGGAGCATAAAGTTATTAACTGTGGCTGTGCCTTTGCAGGAGTGGCGCTCCGGTATTAATTAGTACTACTTCGTCGTATTTAAGCCAACAAGTAACCACCCTTAGAACAATAAAGATTGCACCTAACAGCTTATTTGATGTGATGTTTTCCCCCCAAAACTATAACTTAACCAAAACTGAATTCGCGTATAATAACATCACTACTCGTACCTAAAATGTTTCGTAAAACTTTTAGGTTCTGTTTAAGGTCACGGGAAATGTTAGCTTGAGATAGTTTTTTGGAGAAGTAACGTCTTTTACTAGAAGTAGGTGGAAATATGTATAGAAGTAAGAATGATGGAGGATGAGGATATAGCATAACCTCATCCTCTTTCTTTATGCAACCTCTACCATAACGGTAAGACATTTTTCCATTCTGGAAATGCTTTATTTTACGGAATGTCTTTAGCCCAAAACAAATATTTTCCTTTAACTTTAGCCTCCCGCAACTGTGACGATGAAATTCTTTTTTTCTTTTGCTCTATAGAGGGCTGCATCAGCAGTTTTAATGAATTGTTCTGTGCCAATATCTGCCCCTTCTTTTGTCGAGGCTATGCCGATACTCACAGTAATTTTGCAAGTAATATTTTCATAAGAAAAAAGGTGATTTTCTACTATCGTTCTAATCCTATTGGCAATTTTAAAAGCCTCTTTGACATCAGTTTGGGGAAGAATTACCGTAAATTCTTCCCCGCCCCATCGGGCAATTATATCGTTTTTTCTTGTATTGCTTTGCAGAATATCGGCGAACTGCTGTAACACCTGATCGCCTGCTATATGTCCGTATGTGTCATTTATACTTTTGAAATTATCTATATCTATTAAAATTAATGAGACTGGAGCTTTAGATTTTAGTTCTGACAGTTTTGTATAAAAATATTTCCTGTTGCGCAGGCCAGTTAGCGAATCAGTATGTACCTGTTGGTGCAGTTTTTTAATTAAGATGCCACAGATTGTGCTAATTACCACCTGGATTATTACAAACGGCATCCATACCACCAGACCTTGATTATGGTTGTAATATCTATCTATCAAAAATGCGATAAGCCATAAGATCAGCCCGCCTGACAATAAAATAACAGGAGCATATTTATACATTTTCTCTTTCATCGAAACCACCCTTTTGGCCTTCACCTTCACGTAAATACTCAACAATATATTTATCGATTTTTTGGCTTATTTTTAAGAGAATTTCTTTGCTCATGTTCATATTTGCCGCATTATTAAGGATATTTCTTGCTATTTCTATTTTATCTTTTTTATTCACTCCGTTCACTCTCCCAAAAATAACCACAAACATAATTTTACATCAAATATTTGCTTGTTGCAAACAATAAATGTATGCACATTGCAAATTCATCTATGGTTTAAAGTTAGATAAAGTATTTTAAAGTAGGGAGTGAACGAGAAATGGAGAAAAATGTGGAGATAAATAACAAAACCATCGGGCAAAGAATACGGGAAGAGAGAGAAAAACTCGAACTTTCTCGGGAAGAGTTTGCTGAAATTATAGAACTTTCAGATTACTACGTCGGGCAACTGGAACGAGGAGAGCGGCAAATGAGTCTCCCCGTTTTAGTTAAAGTCGCCAATTGTTTACATGTATCTTTAGATTACCTTATTTTCGGGAAAACCGCTTGTAATGCTTATTATGTTAACGATGTCCGTAATAATTACGATACTTTTGATAGTAACAAAGACACAGAGATAGATGATTTACTTAACAAATGCTCGCCGAAAGAATTAGAGTTAGTCAAAAAGCTTATAAAAACTATCCTTCCTTATATGGGCAAAAACTAAAGGAGCTATTTTATTATAGCTCTCCACCTTGAAAACTAAAGGATGAGGGTATAATATAACCTCATCCTTTTTTGGCAATCTATATTTATAATCGCTTTTATACAAACCAGTAAGCAAATCGATATGCTTACCAAGTTAGCGTTTAAAAGCGTTTTCGTTATCAGCCCAACCAAGTTATTATCCTATTGTGCCAAAAGGACATCTATCTCCCATACCCGTCTTATCATAGATCTATGGACTTGCTAACTTGAAGTATGATATTTACCTGTGCCTTTATAATCATCGATTCGTTAGCAATCTTGCCTCCTTCCTCCAAAATTAATGTAACAAGTTTTTCCTGCGGCAACATATTGAGAAGGACCTTTCTTATAACGATAGCCTCAATTGCAGCATGGTCAACCCTTATAATTTCATATTGTTCTGGTGATAAAATATCCACCATCCTTCTTGCGGCTTCTGGACCTATAGGAGCTTTTTTTCCAACGAGCAAAACATCCTGCATCGGGGGCATTTCAAATTCAGATAATCGCATTGTTATTTCCGCTTTTTTCGTACTTTCTATGCATGTATCCATATTCATACCACCTTCCAAGTAATTCAAAAAATATATTACCATATTTTATCTAATTTTTCTATCTTTATAAAGTACGAGCCTTTTGCATAATTGTTGAGGTGTTGTCCAACAAGGGTTTCAAATGACAGAAAAAAGGACTTCATCCCAAAATGGAGAAGATTTCAAGTGACTAAACCCAAATTTCCCTAAATGAGTGAAGTATATTCTCCAAAACATTGAGCTTCATCATATAATTCTGTTCCTGCTGTTAATTTTAAAAAAACCCTTTCCCTTCCCCTCCCCTCCAACCCCCATAAAATAAGTATGGGATTTTATGGGAGGTAATAAAGTTTTTCTGTGAATCAGTATTGTTTTTCCTATTCTTTTCCAAATACTGCTCTAATTTGTGTGAAAAAAAGTTGGTCCAAAGTAATAGGGTCAAGGATAAAAGGAAAAAGGGATAAGTGGCGTAAATCTCGAATTTTTCGAGGCCTTACCACTTATCCCTTTGTTACTCCGTGTGGACTTTAACCTTAATCCTTTTCCCTATTTTCATCCTAATCGGAATCATTATTTTCGCATGGGGAGAAGGTATAAATGGAAAATACAACTAATCGGAATTCCCTTACCCCCTACTCCACCGTAACACTCTTGGCCAAATTCCTGGGCTGGTCCACGTTGCATCCTCTTTCACAGGCGGCATAGTAAGCCAGGAGCTGGAGGGGGACAATGGCCAGGACAGGACTGACGATGTCGTCTATTTTAGGAATGTAAAGGACTTTATCCACGGTCTTAAGAATTTCCGTATCTCCTTCCATAGCCAAACCAATGACGAAAGCGTCACGGGCTTTTACTTCTTTGACATTGCTCAAAGTTTTGTCATAGGTTTTCTGCTGGAGAGCAATGGCAATAACAGGAGTCTCCTCAGTGATGAGGGCCAGGGTGCCATGCTTTAATTCCCCGGCTGCATAGGCTTCAGCGTGAATATAGGAAATCTCTTTCAGTTTCAGGGAACCTTCCAGAGCGATGTGGTAGTCATAGCTTCTGCCAATGAAGAAAAGGTTTTGCGCATCTTTGATGTTTCTTGCCGCTTCCAGGAAGGCATCTTTGTTGGCCAGTATTTCCTGACACTTCCTGGGAAGAAGCTGGAGGGCGGAGAGAATCTCTTCTGCCTTTCCTTGAGGCATGGTCCCTTTCACCTGGGCCAGGTAAATGCATAAGAGGTACTGGGCAATAAGCATGGTAGTATAGGCTTTGGTAGAAGCCACGGCTATTTCCGGCCCAGCCCAAAGATAGAGGGTATGGTGCGCTTCCCGGGAAATGGAACTGCCCACCACATTGGTAATGGCCAGAGTGACAGCGCCCCGGCTCTTGGCCTCCCTGAGAGCGGCCAGGGTATCTGCCGTTTCACCTGACTGGCTTATAAAAATAGCCAGGGTTTCCTCGTCTACCAGGGGATCCCGATAACGAAATTCTGAGGCGATATCTACTTCCACAGGTATGCGCAAGAATTCCTCCAGCAGAGGTTTGCCAACCAGTCCGGAATGATAAGCTGTACCACAGGCCACGATGAAGATTTTCTTCCAGTTTTGTACCTGCTCTTTAGTAAATTCAAATTCACTAAACTTAACTTTACCATTCTGGATCCGGCCCGTTAAAGTCTTTTTAAAAGCTTCCGGCTGTTCAAAAATTTCTTTTAACATGAAATGGTCGAAACCGCCTTTTTCGGCTGCTTCCGCATCCCATTCCACACGATAGATTTCGCGTTTAACCGGAGTATTGTCACGATTAATAATTTGCACATTATCTTTGGTCAGTACCACAATTTCGCCATCTTCAATAAGGTAGACGTCACGGGTATGGTTTAAGACAGCGGGAATATCAGAAGCAATAAAGTGTTCCCCCTCACCCAGTCCCACAATCAGGGGACTGTCTTTCCGGGCAGCCACCAGTTTCTCCGGTTCCCGTACCGAAACTACACCAATAGCATAGGACCCGTTCACCTTATCCAGGGTTTTGCGCACAGCTTCCACCAGGTCTCCCCGGTAATACTCTTCTACCAAATGAGCAATAACTTCTGTATCCGTCTCCGAAGTAAAAACATGGCCTTTTTCATGAATTAACCATTCTTTTAGTTCCAGGTAGTTTTCGATGATACCGTTGTGTACCACGGCAAAGTCATCGGAGCACCCCTGATGAGGGTGAGAGTTGACATCACTGGGACGACCGTGGGTAGCCCAGCGGGTATGCCCTATACCCACATAACCCTGAGGAGTGTACTCATCCAGCTTTTTTTCAAGGCTTGATAATTTTCCAACAGTCTTAACCACTGCTATACGGTTTCCTTCGATTACTGCCACACCGGCAGAGTCATAACCTCTATATTCTAATTTCTTTAAGCCGGACACCAGAACAGGTGTAACGTCCTTGTGCCCGACGTAGCCAACTATACCACACATTTATTTTTCCTCCTCCATTTGCCGCATGTACGGCACGATATCCACGTCCCATTTCTGATATCCGGCAAAAACCATACCGGAAACTTATTTCAGGCAATAACAAAGTAACCGGTCTCACTCGAGATCGGATTGCGTGAGAAATGAACAGTTGCCGGCAATCGTTAACCGTAAACCGTGAACAGCCGGTTAACGGTTAACTGTTAACGGTTTACATTTAAAACCACTGCGAACTGCTCACTGGGAACTGAACGCTATTATGCACCCGATACCCTTTGTCCCCGGGATTGCTCCCGATCTTTTGGTACCTTTAACGGTGGTGCTGCACCGGAGGGCATCCGCCGAACACTTCGATAAACCCCCACCTCGTCAACCGCAATATGCGGTCCTGGCGCTTTCCATAGTTGGTAGTTGTTAGTTGATAGTTGTTAGAATCTTTCTCTCTATAGAATCACCTCCTGAGATTTATTATGTATGTATGAAAGCCGGGTAAAAATGTTGCCTGTCCCCTAAACTGGAAACATTTTTCCCATGCTAAACGTAATAATTTTACACTACTTATAACATATCATCAAGAACCTCCCCTTGTTATTTTATGGGAAAGGCTTCCTCCTTTGTGACAAAAGCGGAAGCCCTCTTGTTATTAGTTTTATGATGGTCTTGCTATTACCTACTAAAAGCCCGGTGGGCTATATCCGTACGGTAGTGGGCTTTAGTAAAGTTAATCGCTTTTACCCCTTCATAAGCCTTGTCCACAGCCTGGCGAAGATCCGCTCCTAAAGCCGTTACAGCCAAGACCCGCCCACCTTTGGTGACTATTCTCTCACCGTCAAAGGCTGTGCCGCTGTGGAAAACAATCACTCCCTCAGGCACCTGATCCAGACCGGTGATGGGATAGCCCTGTTCATAGTCTCCGGGATATCCTCCCGAGGCCATCACTACGCTGACACAGGCTTCAGGCTTCCATTTTATTTCTATCTCTGTTAATCTTCCTGCAATGACTGCGTCCATAACCTCTATCAGGTCATTTTCCAGGCGGGGTAAAACCACCTGGGTTTCGGGGTCTCCGAAGCGGGCGTTAAATTCCAGTACTTTTGGACCCTCTTCCGTGATCATTAGTCCCGCATAGAGAACCCCCTTAAAGGGGCGTCCTTCCTGGGCCATGGCCTTTACCGTCGGCTCCAGTATAGTCTTTTGCGCTTCTTCCAGGAGACGGGGTGTAGCCACCGGTGCGGGCGAATAAGCCCCCATCCCCCCCGTATTAGGCCCCTGATCACCCGTAAAGACCCGTTTATGGTCCTGGGCAGAAACCATGGGTACCACAGTTTCCCCGTCACAGAAGGCCATTAGGCTTAATTCCTCGCCTTCTAAAAACTCCTCAATGACCAGTCTATCTCCCGCTGAACCAAAGTTTTTTCCCACCAGGACCTGGTCAATGGCGGCAAAAGTTTCTTCCATGGAAGTGCAGATCAGAACACCTTTACCCGCCGCCAGTCCGTCGGCTTTTACCACCCAGGGCCCTTTCATTTCCCGGGCAAAGTTACGGGCTGTTTCCACATCGGTAAAAGTTCCGTAACGGGCCGTGGGTATCCCGTATTTATGCATCAGGTCTTTGGCAAAAGCCTTACTTCCCTCAATTTGGGCGGCCCTTTGACTGGGGCCAAAAGCCATGATACCTTTCTTTTCCAAAGCATCCACCAGACCTAAGGTAAGAGGCAGTTCTGGGCCCACGACAACCAGATTAATGGACTTTTCCTGGGCAAAAGCCACAATACCCGGAATATCCTCCGCTTTGAGGGGGAAGCACCGGGCCAGCCGGCTGATCCCGGCATTGCCCGGTACGCAGTACAAATTTTCCACCTTAGGGCTCTGGGCTATTTTCCAGGCCAGGGCATGTTCTCTTCCCCCGCTGCCTACGATTAAAACGTTCATTTTTCTCACCTGTGGTTCCTCCTAGTGTTTAAAATGCCGGATTCCGGTGAAGACCATCACAATCCCCCTGGCATGGGCTGCTTTGATGGAGTCCTCATCACGGATGGAACCGCCAGGCTGGATAATGGCTTTAATCCCGTACTGGGCCGCCAGCTCCACCGTATCGGCAAAAGGAAAGAAGGCATCAGAAGCCAGGATCGCGCCTTTAGCCTTCTCACCCGCCTGTTCCAGGGCGATACGGGCGGCCCCCACCCGGTTCATCTGACCTGCTCCTACGCCAATGGTTTGTTTGTCTTTGGAAAGGACGATGGCGTTGGACTTCACGTGCTTTACCACCTGCCAGGCAAAAAGGAGCTCAGCGAGCATTTCAGCATCGGGTGCTTTTTCTGTTACTACCTTAAGCTCTTTTTCCAGCACCTGTACAGTATCCAGCTCCTGAATGAGAAAACCGCCGCTCACAGGTTCCAGCCAGTAACCATGTTCCTCAGGCTGATTATCACCTATGGCCAAAAGCCGCAGGTTTTTCTTATCGGAGAGAATAGCTAAAGCTTCCTGTGTATATGAGGGAGCAATCACTGCTTCCATAAAAGTCTTGGCGATTTCCCCTGCTGTTTTCCCGTCAACCTGCCTGTTGAGTCCGATGATGCCACCAAAGGCCGAAACAGGGTCGGCGGCAAAAGCCCGGGTGTAGGCCTCATAGAGATCAACCCCCAGAGCGGTGCCGCAGGGATTGGTATGTTTAATAATGGTCGCTGCCGGCTCTTTAAAATCTCTCACCACGGACCAGGCTGCCTGGAGATCCACCAGATTATTATAGGAAAGTTCTTTACCCTGGAGCTGTTTGGCGCCGGCCAGGGTACCCTCCATATTTCCCGGCAGTCGATAAAAAGCCGCCTTCTGGTGGGGATTTTCCCCGTAGCGCAGTTCCTGAACCTTGATCCCCTCCTCAAACCAGTGAACAGGGAATGCATCAGGATTAACAATTTTACTTAAATAACGGCTGATGGCCATGTCATAGGAAGCCGTATGGCTAAAGGCTTCTAAAGCTAAGGCCTGTCTGGTCTCCCTGGTCACTTCACCCTTCTCCCGGAGCTGGGCCAGGATTTCCTGATAACGGTCAGGATTAACCACAATGGCTACCCGTTCATAATTCTTGGCTGCCGCTCTCACCATGGTGGGCCCGCCGATATCGATGTTTTCAATAGCTTCTTCCAGGGTAACGCCTGGCCTGGCTATTGTTTCCCGGAAAGGATACAGGTTAACCACTACGAGATCAATAGGTGCTATCCCCAGCTCCGCCAGCTGCTTCAGGTGTTCCCCTGTCCCTTTGGCCAGAATCCCGCCATGAATAAAGGGATGAAGGGTCTTGACCCTGCCTTCCAGGATTTCCGGAAAACCGGTAACGTTAGAAACATAGGTAACATCTATTCCTGCTTCTTTCAGCGTACGGGCAGTTCCCCCTGTAGAAATGAGGGTGTAACCCAGGTCCGCCAACCCTTTAGCAAAATCTATCAATCCTCTTTTGTCAGAGACACTGATAAGTGCACGTCTAGCCATCTACTTCACCTTCCCCTGAAATGATAACCTTTCTCCCTGCACAGCGTATCCGTCCTTCACTAAGAAGCTGGACGGCCTGAGGATAAAGTTTATGTTCCTCTACAAGGATACGCATGGCGAGGGTTTCTTCCGAATCATCGGGAAAAACAGGCACCACGGCCTGCAGAATAATGGGGCCTGAATCCACACCTTCATCGACAAAGTGCACGGTACAGCCGCTGTAGCGCACACCGTAGTCAATGGCCTGTTTCTGGGCATTAAGCCCGGGAAAAGCAGGCAAAAGGGAAGGATGGATATTCAGGATAGGTATACCAGCCTGCCGGACAAAGTAAGAAGAAAGGATGCGCATAAAGCCGGCCAGAAGGATAAGGTCTACTTTATGGCCTTTAATGACTTCTATAAGGACGGCTTCAAAGTCTTCTTTTCCCCTATAGTCCCGGGGATTTACCCAAACGGCGGATATGCCGTGCTTGCGGGCCCGCTCCAGGGCTTGAGCCTTTTCTTTATCAGAAATTACCACCACTACAGAGGCATTCATCTGTCCTGCTTCACTTGCATCCAGCAGGGCCTGGAGATTGGAACCCCTGCCCGAGGCTAAAACAGCCAACCGCAGATGAGCCATCAGGGTAACCCCCTTACCGTTACGCCCGGCTCACCCTCAACCACTTGTCCAATGGGATAGGACCTTTCACCTCTAGCCGTAAGCCAGCCCAGTATTTTTTCGGCTTCCTCCGGAGCCACAACCAGCATATAACCAATCCCCATGTTAAAGGTGCGGAGCATCTCCAGGGTCTCGACCTGGCCCCCCTGGGCTAAAAGCTTAAAGACAGGAGGAACATCCCAGGAGCCATAATCAAGGAGGATATGGGAGCCTTGGGGTAAGATGCGGGGCGGGTTCTCCAGGAGCCCCCCGCCGGTGATATGGGCCATGCCTTTTATCGAAAAGTTGGCCATGATTTCCTGGATTAACTTCACATAAATACGAGTGGGGCGCAAAAGCTCCTCGCCCAGGGTACAACCCAGCTCGGGCACATACTTGTCTCCTTCCCAGCCCAATAGTTCAAAAAAGATTTTGCGGGCCAGAGAGTACCCGTTGGAATGCAGCCCCGAAGAAGACAATCCTAAAATAACATCCCCGGGGACAATGTTTTTACCGTCAATTATTTTATCCCTGTCTACCACACCTACGGCAAATCCAGCCACATCATATTCGCCAGGGCGGTAAAATCCAGGCATTTCGGCGGTTTCCCCACCGATGAGGGCACAGCCTGACTGGAAACAGCCTTCGGCAATTCCGGCCACAATATCAGCCACCTGCTGTGGTTCTAATTTACCTACAGCCAGGTAATCCAGAAAAAAAAGGGGTTCTGCGCCCAGTACCAAGATATCGTTGGTGCACATGGCCACACAGTCGATACCAATAGTATCATGCCTGCCTATTTTATGGGCTACAGCCAGTTTAGTCCCTACGCCATCAGTACCGGATACTAAGACAGGCTGGGTGTATTTCTTTATATCCAGGGCAAAAAGGCCCCCAAAGCCGCCTAAGCCCCCTATTACTTCAGGCCGCATAGTCCTGGCCACCAGGGGTTTAAAGAGTTCCACGGCCTGGTTTCCCTTGTCTATGTCTACTCCTGCCGCCTGGTAGGTTAATTTTTCAGTCGGGCGCATGCTTTAACCTCCCTCCGCCTTTCCGGAGTAATTTCCAGGATATGTTTGCCCAGTTCTTCTTCTGCCGGAATATCAATACGGTATTCGCCGCTTAAGCACGCGGTACAAAAACCGCCTTCCCGGCCTAAAGCCCGGTAGAGTCCCTCCAGACTCAAGTAGTGAAGACTGTCGGCATCAATATATTTGCGGATTTCTTCCAGAGGCTTTTGCGCGGCAATAAGTTGAGCCCTCTCTGAAGTATCTATGCCATAATAACAGGGATGCATGACGGGAGGAGAGCTGACCAGCATGTGGACTTCCTTAGCCCCTTTATCCCTCAGCATTTTCACAATTTTTTTACTGGTAGTGCCCCGGACAATGGAGTCATCCACCACCACTACTTTTCTGCCCTCAATTAACCTTTTGATAGGATTAAGTTTCAGGCGCACAGCCAGATCCCTCTCCTGTTGTTCCGGATTAATGAAAGTACGGCCCACATAGCGGTTCTTCATGAGACCCATTTCAAACATGAGCCCCATGGCTTCTGCATAGCCAAGGGCTCCCGCTATACCCGAGTCAGGTACAGGAATCACAATATCCGCTTCCACAGGATGTTCTTTGGCCAGTTCCCGGCCCATGGCCCGCCGTGCCGCCATCACATTAATCCCGTCAATATTGGAATCAGGCCGGGCGAAATAGATATATTCAAAAATACAGACGGCAGGTTCATGAGCGGTAAGGAAACGGCGGGAACGGAGCCCGTGCTGGTCGATAGTGACAATCTCCCCCGGTTCGATATCCCGGACAAACCGGGCCCCCAGGGCATCAAGGGCACAAGTCTCTGAAGCTATGATATAGGAATCCCCCAGTTTACCCAAACAGAGGGGCCGGTTGCCATAAGGGTCCCGTACCCCTAATACTTTTTCCTCGGTCATTACGACCAAGGAATAAGAACCCTTAATATCTATCATACATTTCATGAGGGCATCCTCTATAGAACTCTGGCCATAATGGGCAATAAGATTAACGATAACTTCTGAGTCTATAGTGGATTGAAAGACGGAGCCATTGGCAGCCAGTTTATCCCGGAGTTCATTGGCATTGGTAAGGTTGCCGTTATGGGCTACAGCCAGGCTGCCCTGGAGATAACGGCACACCAGGGGCTGAGCATTAACAGCCAGGCTGGCACCTGTGGTAGAATAGCGCACGTGTCCGATAGCCATATGTCCCGTTAATTTGGCTAGAATCTCTTCCGTAAAAGCCTCAGACACCAGCCCCATGTCCTTATGCACTTTTATTCCTAAGCCGTCGGACACAGCAATACCTGCACTTTCCTGGCCCCTATGCTGCAGGGCATAAAGGCCGTAGTAGGTCAATTTGGCTACATCTTTTTGCGGTCCGTAGATGCCAAAAACCCCACAAGCCTCCTCCATTTTATCTCTTAACTCATATAGCATGGTATAGCCCCCCGATATTTCTCCTCCATTGTTTTCAGGTCCAGGCGCACTTTCCAACCGGTACCGACAATATTCAGCTCTGCATCGCCTACGGTCCCTAACACCTTATAAGGGACCTGTTTTTGGTTCAGACGGTTTAAAACATTGTCCAATTCTTCTTTGGGCGTAGTAACAATGATACGTGACTGGCTCTCACCAAAAAGGATACTGCTGGGACGTATCCCATCCGTTAAGGTCACATCAGCCCCAATACGCCCGGCCAGGCAGCACTCGGCCAGGGCTATGGCCAAACCACCTTCCGAGCAGTCATGGGCGGAAAGAATCAATTTCTCTTTGATTAATTCCAG
>JAIHAN010000086.1 GCA_020054815.1 Peptococcaceae bacterium
GGATAGGCTACCGGGGCTTTGATGGTTACATCATACTGGGTAAAACATACGTAATGGAGATCCAGATAACCACCGGGGCGGGCAAAAGGTTCAAAAACCTCGTCAGTAAAAGCGCGAGTAATCTCCCGGGCCCGGTCGGCACGGAAGTTATACATAATCATCACATCACCTGGTTTTACCCTGCCCACAGGTTCCCCTTTGTCGTCCACGATTACTGTGGGTTCCACGAATTCGTCGGTAATTTTCAGGCTGTAAGCCTTCTCTACAGCTTCCAGGGCCAAGCAGGCCTTAACGCCTTCTCCTGCCACCATGGCCCGGTAAGCTTTTTCCACCCGCTCCCAGCGGTTATCCCGGTCCATGGTATAATAGCGCCCGCTGACAGTAGCAATCTTCCCTAAATTTAATTCCTGCATCTTCTTCTCCAGGGCAGTGATATATTCCTTAGCACTGGCGGGCAGTACATCCCTGCCATCTAAAATAGCATGGACGTATACCTCCTGCACGCCCTGGGATTTGGCCATATTCAGCAAAGCAAAAAGATGATCGATATGGCTGTGCACCCCTCCGTCAGAAAGAAGGCCCATGAAGTGGAGGGCTTTGTTCTTCTCCCTGGCCGTAGCCATGGCCTCCTTAAGGACGGGGTTATGAGCTAACTCACCCTGGCGTATGGCCCGGTTAATTCGTGTCAACTCCTGGTAGACGACGCGCCCGGCGCCAATATTCAAGTGGCCCACTTCCGAATTACCCATCTGACCTTCCGGTAAACCTACAGCCTCACCTGAAGTTTCCAAAACGGCACTGGGAAACTTATCTATTAGCCTGTTATAGCAGGGTTTATTGGCCAAAGCAATGGCATTACCTGTTTGGGACTCGGAAATACCCCACCCGTCTAATATGACTAACATTACTGGTTTATATGGCATGCTGTCACCCCTATCTTACTGCCCCCTGTACAATGCTGAAGAATGATTCAACCTCTAAACTGGCTCCGCCAACTAAGGCTCCGTCAATATTTTTTTGTTTCATGAGTTCCTTAATATTATTGGGCTTCACACTACCCCCGTATTGAATCCTGATTTGCTCCGCCGTCTCCAGGCCATACTGCCAGGCCAGGAAATCCCGGATAAAGGCAATTGTTTTTTCGGCATCTTCAGGGCTGGCATTGACACCAGTACCAATAGCCCAAATAGGTTCATAGGCGATAACCAGTTTGCTTACGTCCTCTTTTTCCAGGTCTGCCAAACAGCCTAACAGCTGGTTCCCGCAAATTGTCTCCGTTTGACCTTCTTTTCTTTCTTCCAGGGTTTCCCCTACACACAGGATGGGAGTAAGACCATGTTTGAGGGCAGCTTTAATTTTTTCGTTAATAAATTTGTTATCCTCTTGTAAAATTTGTCTCCGCTCGGAGTGGCCAAGAATAACATAACTGCAGCCTAAATCTTTGAGCATCAGGGGAGAGATTTCCCCTGTAAAGGCACCCTGGTCTCCCGGGTAAAGATTCTGGGCTCCCAGTTTGATGCCTGTACCGCGCAAGGCTTCACCCACCACCTGTAAAGCGGTAAAAGGAGGACAAATGACCACATCCACCTGTTGATAAAGGTCTTGTTCTGCGGGAAACTGAGCGGCAAAGTTCTCAGCTTCCCGCAGAGTTTTATGCATTTTCCAGTTTGCGGCAATGATTGGTTTACGCACAGTATCCCCCCTTACTTATCCTGCAGGGCAGCTACACCCGGAAGGACTTTCCCTTCTAAGAACTCCAGCGAGGCACCGCCGCCAGTGGAAATATGATAGATGCGATCTGCCACACCTGCCTTCTCCACAGCAGCTACCACGTCACCGCCGCCAATAATGGTTTTCCCTTGGGTGGAAGCTACAGCAGCCGCTATCCGGTTAGTCCCCACAGCAAATTTATCGAATTCATAAACCCCCAGGGGACCATTCCAAACCACAGTCCGGGCTTTTTGGATTGTATCGGTGAAAATCTGAATAGTAGCAGGACCAATGTCCAGGGCCATCCACTCTTCCGGTATTTCGTTTACAGGAACCACTTTAGCCTGGGCATCGGCGGCAAATTTATCAGCCACCACCATATCCTGGGGAAGCAAGATTTCCACGCCCAGTTGGGTGGCTTTCTTCAGGATCTCGGCAGCTACATCAAGTTTATCTGTTTCTACCAGGGATTTCCCCATGTCATAGCCCTGGGCTTTGAGAAAGGTATTGGCCATACCGCCGCCAACCAGGAGATAGTTGACCTTGTCCAGGAGATTTTCCATGACCGCAATTTTATCGGAAACTTTAGCTCCTCCTAAAATGGCCACGAAGGGTTTAGCCGGATTATGTAAAGCTTCCGACAGTGCGTTAAGCTCCTTTTCCATAAGAAACCCCGCTACTGCTGGTAAGAAGCGGGCCACACCTTCCGTGGAGGAATGGGCGCGGTGAGCCGTACCAAAGGCATCGTTTACATAGACATCGGCCAGTTGGGCCAGTTTCCTGGCCAATTCGGGATCGTTTTTCTCCTCTCCGGCATAAAAGCGCACATTTTCCAGGAGCAGGACCTGCCCTGGTTTCATCCCTTCCACGGCTTTTACGGATTCAGGTCCACCGCAGTCTGCCGCGTAAAGAACCTCTTCCCCTAAAAGGAAGGATAAATGCTTGACGATAGGGGCTACACCCATTTCCGGCACCACCTTTCCTTTAGGCCTGCCCACATGGGTGACCAGGATAGTTTTTGCCCCTTTTTCCTTTAAATATTTGATTGTAGGTAAAGCTTCGGTGATCCGGGTATCATCGGTAATTTTGCCATCCTGCAGGGGAACGTTAAAGTCCACACGGACCAGTACCCTTTTACCGGTTACATCAATATCCCTGATGGTTTTTTTATTCATCCTAACAATCCTCCTCAAAAAAATAACGAGTGACGAGTGGATAAAATAGGTAACAGTGACCGGTGCCCCGTGACCAGAATCAGTGACCAGTGACCGGTAATTAACTGGGCTCCGGTCACCCATATAGATACTGGACTCGGGACACCGGGCTCTCCGGTCACTTAATACTCGCTACTCGGTATTATACCCTAATATTTGGGGACATTCCCTTCTTCAAGGAATGCTTCTGCTTCAGCGGGTGTGTCCCCTTTCCTTGTTACCCAAGCTTCTTGCCCATTAAAGCAGCCAGGTCTGCTACCCGGCAGGAATAACCCCACTCGTTATCGTACCAGGCTACCACTTTCACCATATTACCTTCTATCACCATGGTGGAAAGACCGTCCACAATGGAGGAGTGACTGTCCCCGTTATAATCTTTGGATACAAGGGGCTCATCAGAATAAGCCAGAATTCCCTTAAGGGGCCCTTCTGCCGCTTCCTTAAGACTGGCATTTACTTCTTCCACAGTGACATTTTGCCCCAGTTCTGCTACCAGGTCTACGACTGAAACATTGGGTGTAGGCACCCGCATGGCAAAACCGTTGAGTTTTCCTTTCAACTCAGGAAGAACCAGGGCCACGGCTTTGGCTGCACCGGTAGTGGTGGGGATAATGGAAAGTCCTGCAGCCCTGGCTCTTCTTAAGTCTTTATGGGGGAGGTCAAGGATTTGCTGGTCATTGGTGTAGGAGTGAACTGTAGTCATCATCCCACGCTTTACAGTATACCTGTCATGGAGAACTTTAACAACAGGAGCCAGACAGTTGGTAGTACAGGAAGCATTGGAGACAACATGATGTTCGGCAGGATTGTATTTGTCTTCGTTAACACCGATGACGATAGTAATGTCTTCACCTTTCGCGGGTGCGGAAATAATTACCTTTTTCGCACCGGCTTGCAGGTGGGCTTTAGCCTTTTCTCCATCAGTAAAACGTCCTGTGGATTCCACGACAATGTCCACGCCTAGTTTACCCCAGGGGAGCTGGGCAGGGTCTTTTTCTGCCAGGACTTTAATTTCCCGGCCGTCAACAATAATGCTGTTCTCTTTAGCTTCCACCTTACCTGGGAATCTGCCGTGGACCGAGTCATACTGCAGTAAATGGGCCAATGTTTTGGCATCTGTCAAATCATTGACTGCCACAATTTCGATGTCCTTATTGCCCAGTGCGGCGCGAAAAACATTGCGCCCAATACGTCCAAAACCATTAATTCCTACTTTTACCATTCTTTTTCCTCCTCTATCCATATTTTAGTTGATAGTTGTTTTTTGGTAACCGGTGACCTGTGACCGGAAACTGTGAACTATGGAACGTGAACAGTGAACTGTAAACCGTAAACAGCAGACGATATCCGCTATCCGACTTCCGAAGTCCAATGAAAACCACTAGTAACTAGCAACTAGTAACTAGTAACTAAACTGCTGGAAACTGCGAACCAGCCTCTGCCAGATGCTGCTGCATGGCTTCAGCGGCACCCTGGTCAGTAATTAAGACATCGATAAAACCCCGTTTGACAACAGCCATAATAGCCTGGGCCTTACTCTTACCACCGGCCACCGCCATCACCATATTTAACTTCACCAGATCCTCCAGCTTAGGGCCAACGGTAGGAGTAGCCCCTACCACAGAGCCATCTTCAGCAAAATAATAGCCAAAAGCTTCACCCACAGGTAACTGAGGAGCTTGCCGTAAAAGTTCCTGCCAGTCTATACCCCTGCGCTGGGCCATTTCCTCCGGGACACCAATCCCATGGATTAGAAGATTAGCACCTTTATTCAAGGAGATAATCTCCTGTACCCGCACATCAGTTAAAAGGTTTTCCATCTTATCACCATGCAAGTTATCGGGTACATGGAGCAGCCTGTAGGAAGCACCTAACCTTTGGGCTATCCCAGCCGCAATAGTATTGGCCTGGATTTCTACCTGTTCACCCAAACCACCCCGGGCAGGGACCACCAGAACCCTGTTCTTCCCAGGCACCATCGGGGGTATATGATGGGCCACCTCAGACATTGTTGTCCCTCCAGTTACAGCAATGACCCAGTCATCCTGCACTACATCACGGATAAAACGTCCGGCAAGTTTACCCAGCTCTTTAAGAACTTTAGGATCCTGGTCAATATCACCGGGCACAATATGTACCCTGTCTAATCCCATTTTTTCGGCCAGGTATACTTCCAGGGGAATTAAGCCACGTAATTTATGTACCAGGGAAGCCAACTCCGGGATCAACAGCTCACATTCCGGGGTTAAACGAACACCCGCTGCATCAGATAAGAGAAGCTGCTGCCCTTTGAGAAAATCTATTTCACCCCGAACAACTCTTTCCCCCAGCGACAGCTGTTCCGCTAAAAGACGGCGTCCTACAGGCTGGGCATAACTTATGGTTCGAAGTATATTATACCTTCTTTCCAGTAAATCTATAATTTCCGGAGTGAATCTCTTCAGAATATCTATCAAATCGCTCAAGAAAATCTCCCCTTGGCAGGGACTATTTGTGTCCCGCCGTATCATTCAGGGTCCCGGTGCGGAATTAAAATAACTGGGGATTATCCCCAGTTATACTTTAACAAAAATTTCATGCACTGACAAGAGTTTTTGTTGACAGAGTTTTGTTGATTATGAAATATTTTATAATTCCTACTTAGTACCTTTTACGCTGGCCCGCACTGGGAATACTTAATTCCTCCCGGTACTTTGTTACCGTTCTGCGGGCAATTTTTACACCACGCTCTTGGAGGATGTCAGCTATTTTTTGATCACTGTAAGGCCTGGTGATATCCTCTTCCTTAATAATGTCGGAGATAATACTCTTAATACTTTCGGAGGAAGCACATTCCCCCTTATTGGTATTAAGGCCAGAAGAAAAGAAAAATTTAAATTCAAAAATTCCCTGGGGGGTCTGCATATATTTATTGGCGGTAGCCCTGCTGACAGTGGATTCATGGACCCCGACTTCTTCCGCTATTTGTTTCAGGGTAAGTGGCCGTAAATATTTGACCCCTCTGTCAAAAAATTCCCTTTGCATTGTGACGATAGCCCGGCTGACGAGATAGATGGTCATTCGTCTTTGTTCAATACTACGAATCAACCATAAAGCCTGGTTCAGTTTCCCTTCTACAAAATTACGGGTATCTTCATCGACTTTACTGTTTTTATGCAGGATAGAGCTATAGGTTTGGTTAATGGTAAGGCGAGGAATATTCGTGTCGTTCACCAGGATAATATACTCGTCCTCCACCCGTTGTACTAAAACATCGGGCACGATATAGCGAATTTCTTCCTCTCCCCCGAAAGAAGCCCCCGGTTTGGGATTTAAGCTCTTGATCATATCAGCCAGTTCTTGTGCTCTTCCCACAGTAATATCGAGGGCCTGGGCAATACGCTGGAGCTTGCCGGCACCAATATCTTCCAGATGATTCTGCACCAACCGGGTTAATTCCTCATTCAAAAGACCTTTTTGTTTGAGCTGCAGGAGAAGACATTCCCGGAGGTCACGGGCGCCCACACCTGGTGGGTCCAGGCTTTGTACCAGATGAAGAATCTTTTCAATCTCAGAAACTTTTTTCCGTAAATCCCGGGCAGCCTGTTCCAAAGTAACGGCCAGGTAACCGGTAGTATCAATATTGCCAATCAGGTAGCGCGCCATTGCCTCTTCACTTGATTTTAACCGGATTAACCCTAATTGAGAGAGAAGATACTCCTGCAAACTCACCCCACGGGTTACCATATTTTCAAAGGTAAATTCCTGTTTGGCCTCCACAGCCATAGGGCGTTCCGGCAGGTTTCTCATTTCTTCAATATAATCTTCCCAGTCGACCTCGCTAGATTTTTTCTCTTTTGGTTCGGGAAAATTATAGTCTTCTTCCCGGGCTTCAATGAGAGGATTTTCTAAGATGATCTGATTGACGTAGTCAGTTAATTCTAAAGAAGACAGTTGGAGAATTTTGATAGCCTGGCGCAGTTCAGGTGTCATAATCAATTTTTGGGTCTGTTCAAGGTTTAAACCAAAGCCCAAACTCATCCTCCTACCTCCTTTCCAGAACCACCTTAACATTTTTTAAAATCGTTATAACAATAGATTCTCTTAGAAAAGACAATCTCCTGCAAAATTCAGAGATTTACGTGGCGAAATAGTTATCCAGCAGTACCATTTTTTAACCGTTTTCTTCCTACGAACATTAGTACTAAGGTACCCAGAATAATAACGGTGGTCAAACCATAGGCAAAGACCTCTACCGTTGCCAGTTGTTCTTCCAGGTACAGATAGGGATGAAGCTTCCACACATAATCTACATAATCGTTAAATATCAGCCAAAGACTGACGGCTCCCCAAACTTTGTAGTCAGGCAGCAGATAAAGAAGATAGAGAAACCCTTCAATGGCCATGCCCAGGTGGCTCACCCAGAGCATAACCTCCTCCCAGTGCCACTGCCCGGAGACATACCAGTAATGGGAGTTTACGAAAACAGCCCACAGTCCGTACTTGATGGTGGTAGCACAGGCTAAATAAGACAAATAGGGGGTTCTTTTGCCGTAAAGTAAAAAGAGCAAGGATAATGCTAAAAGGGTAGTGGACAAGGGAGAATCAGGCGTGAAGATCCAGTAGATAAAAGGGGTGTTTGCCAGCTGCTCCCGGTACCAGTAATAGCCATAAACGGAGCCAAGCAGGTTGATAACAATTAGTGTCTTCATGAACAGAGGATGAAAAAGTATTTCTCTCCCCCAGGTCATCAGGTTTTTATGATGCAGCATCTTTTCCTCCCGCTGAACTGTGTAAAGTTTTGATAGGTACGCCAGCGACAAACTCACCGGCCAGCACATCCCTGTTAACCAGTGAACCGGCGGCCACCACGGCGCCGTCACCAATCTTGACACCGGGTAAAATGGTGGCATTGGCGCCGATCATGACATTGGCGCCTATTTCTACGGTCCCCAAACGGAGTTCTTTAATCAGGAATTCATGACAGAGGATCGTCGAATTATACCCAATAATGGTATTATCGCCAATGGTTATGAGTTCCGGCCAAAATACATCCACCATGGCCATGAGCCCCCAGGAAACACCTTTACCCACTTTCATGCCTAAGAAACTTCGGGCCAAAAGACTCTTTAACTCCAAAGACGGCGAATACCGGCAAAGCTGGATGATAAGAAAATTTTTTATTACTTTCCAGGGTGAACAGAACTTTGTCCAATGCTGTAGAGAATTATATCCCTCTACCGGGAATACTCGCAGTCGCCGCACACACTCACCGCCTTTTCTATTCACTATTCAATATTATAAACCTTATCGGGCAATAGTCACTAGCATTTCCAATGTCCGATATCCGATTTCCGACTTCCGACATTTTTAGTCGCCACCCGCTACCCGATGAACGTAAACCGTGAACCGTGAACCGTATTATAGTTGCACCCTGTAGTCCTTAATAACGGTTAACGTGATACGATAAAATTCTACCAACTACCAACTATAAGCATAAAAAAAGCGTGACCTAATCGGTCACGCTTTTTTTATGCTTATTAACCTTGAGAAATAGCACCTACAGGGCAAACTTCGGCACAAGAGCCACAATCAGTACATTTTTCAGCATCGATAACGAATTTACCGTCACCCTCACTGATAGCACCAACGGGACATTGGCTTTCGCAAGCGCCGCAAGACAAGCACTCATCACTAATAACGTGTGCCATGATTTTCACCTCCAACCCCTCGTATCTACCTACTCTTATCATTATACTAAAAAATCATGGTAAAACACTATATTGACTTTATTTTTTTTATGGTTTTATGGTATTTATCCGCCCCCTTAATTCTTCTGCCAGTTCTTCAATTTTACGAATCCTGTGATTGACACCGGATTTTCCCACAGGAGGATCCATCATCTCTCCCAATTCTTTAAGACTGGTATCAGGATTTTCTAAACGGAGGCGGGCAATTTGCCGCAGCCGGGGTGATAATTTGTCAATGCCTATCATGTCATCGATGAGCTTAATATTCTCTATTTGTCTTAAGGACGCATTCACGGTTTTATTCAGATTAGCCGTCTCACAATTTACCAGGCGGTTAACCTGATTGCGCATCCCTTTGACGATACGTACATTTTCAAAATTAAGGAGTGCCTGGTGAGCCCCAATAATATTGAGAAAAGAGACAATCTGCTCACTCTCTTTCAGGTAAACCAGGTGCCAGTTCTTGCGGCTGCTGACCTTGGCCTGTAAGCCCTCATAGCTGTTAATTAACCGGGCCAGGTCCTCTGCATATTCCAAGTTGCTGGTGATAATCTCCAAATGGTAATTTCCTTCCGGGCTGTTGACAGAACCCGCCCCCAGGAAAATACCCCTAAGGTAACAGCGGCGGCAGCATTGTTTTTTTACCAGGGATTTTTTAATACCGGGAAGAATGGAACCGTCCTCCCCGAGAATGCCCAATTCCTGTAAGATGCTGTTCATCTGGGGGTGAGGGTTGAGACGCACATTATAGATATTATTTTTCTTGAGGCGCGTTTTGCGCTGCACGCGGATTTCCGGTTCAAGGGCGAAAACCTTCTTGAGCAAACGGAATATTTTCCTGGCCACCGCGGCATTTTCCGTTGTTACCTGTAACCCCACCTTATGTTCGGAACTAATGCAAATGGTCCCGTCCATACGCACAAGGGCCGCCAGTTCAGCCAGCTGGCAGCATCTTTTTTCTGTATAAATATGAGCAAGTTCATCCTTAGTTTGGGTAGAGAAGGACACTTGTAACCCTCCCTTTATTATCGTTTCTTACCTGGTTTCTTTTTTTAATCTCTCGGCCAGCAGGTACTGGTCAATAAGACTGGGGGCATACCGGGGCCCTCTCTCCTCCAGGATTAGTTTTAGTATAACCCTGGCCAGTTTTTCTGAGTTATGGCGTATATAATTACTTTCCTGTATTAAAGGTGTGGCAATTATCTTTACATTCAGCTTATTTAGTTTATGCATATCCACCTCCACGCCCTTTGCCCCTTCCTGGGCATACTTTTCACTGAAGTACTCCGGGATCCTTTCGTTGTTGACAATGATATAATCCACCAGACCGGGAGCAGAATGGCGATAAATAGCCTTCAGGTGGTCGCTGGCTGTATAATCCCTGGTCTCCCCGGGTTGGGTCATAACATTACAGGCATAAATCTTTAGCGCCTGGGACTGCTGTATCGCTTCCACTAACCCGGGTACCAAAAGATTAGGAATAATGCTGGTATAAAGACTACCCGGTCCCAGGATAACGGCATCTGCCTCCAGAATGGCTTCAATGGCCTCCGGGTTGGGTTCGTAGGTATCAGGTATGGTAAAGACTCGCTTGATGGGTTTGTTAACGCGGGCAATGGCAGACTCCCCCCTCACCATCGAACCATCCTGTAATTCCGCCACCAGCTCAATATCCGCCAACGTAGAAGGCACAACCCGGCCCCTGATGGCTAATACTTTACTCATCTCTTTAATGGCTGTTTCGAAATTCCCGGACAAGTCAGCCATGGCCGTAATCAATAAGTTACCCAGGCTGTGCCCCGCCAGTTCCTCCCCCTGGGTAAAGCGGTAATTGAAAAGTTTTTCCATAGCCAGCTCCGTATCGGCCAAAGCCACTAAGCAGTTGCGCAGATCACCGGGAGGCAAAATGCCGAATTGTCCCCGTAATCTCCCGGAACTGCCACCATCATCTGTCACTGAAACGATGGCCGTAATATTAGAGGTATACTGCTTTAAACCTCTTAAAAGGACGGATAGCCCTGTGCCGCCGCCGATCACCACGACGCGGGGTCCTCTCCGTAAATACTGGCGCTGGTAGGCGTTTTTCACCTGGCTATGGAGATAATCGGGGAAGGCCACACGGACAAAGGATTTGATTATTTCCCGAAAACTGTATACTATACCAAATATTCCCATGATTACTAAAACAATACCGCTTACGCCGCTGCCACTATAGCCAAAAAGCTCGCTGGTGATATTCCTTAGGTTGTTTTCCACATAACCCAGGACTTCCCCCTGGAAAACCACGGCCATGCCGGCACTGATCAGGAGAATACCTAAAATGGCCAGGGCCAGCCAGCGCTTAATACCTAAACCTGGATACAGCCACTTAAAAAAACTCATGTGGGCTCCTCCCCTGCACCTTTTTTGTAAAGATCGCGGTGGCGAACCGTAACCTGATAATCTTTCTGGGCTAAGGCCTCACCCAGGCGATTGGCAATAGCAACTGAACGATGTTTGCCTCCGGTGCAACCTACCGCGATGACTAAATGGGTCTTCCCCTCGCTGACATAGTGGGGCAGCAAGAAATTTAATAAATCGTGATATTTATTTAAGAATTCTGTAGCCAGGGGTGACTTGAACACATATTCCTGGACTTCCGGGTCACATCCAGTCTTCAACTGGAGATCCTTTTGATAATAGGGGTTAGGCAAAAAGCGTACATCGATGAGAAGGTCCGAATCCAGGGGGATTCCATACTTATAGCCAAAAGACATGACCGTAATATGGAGGCGCACTTTTTCGTTGCCCGGACCGTACAGTTCAATGATCTGATTTTTTAATTGAGTGGGACTTAATTCCGAAGTATCAATAATTTTATTGGCTATTCCCCGCACTTCCTCCAAACGTTCCCGTTCCACGAGGATGTCTTCCAAGAGACGCCCCTGGCTGGATAAAGGATGACGGCGGCGAGTTTCCTTGAAACGTTTCACCAGTACTTCGGTGCTGGCCTCTAAAAAAAGAATCTCATAAGGATAACCTTGTTTTTTTAGTTCATCCAGGGCCTGAAATAAGTCATCAAAAAACCTGCGGCCGCGTATGTCAATGACCAGGGCAACTTTGTTAATGCGACCTTCTGCCTGCTGGCAAAGCTCCGCAAACTTAGGGATAAGGGCGGGCGGTAAGTTGTCTACACAGAAGAATCCCAGGTCTTCCAGGGACCAGACAGCCAGAGTTTTCCCCGCACCTGATAACCCGGTAATGATGACAAAACTAAACTCTTTATTTTGGTCCATGCTTATCTACACTCCCTATTCAAAAAAGTGACCGGTAACCGGAATCAGTGACCGGTGACCCGTGACCCGTGACCTGTGACCTGTGAATTAACCGGACACTGGACACTGGACTCTGGTCACTTATACAGATCGCCGGACACTGGACTGTGGTCACTTACACAGGTGCCGGACTCCGGTCACCGGGCGACCGTCACGTATGACTCGTTACTTCCAAAAAAAGGTGCAGTTCACTGTTTACTGTTAATTCTGTTTCCTGGCATTGCGCACACGTTCCACCGGTACTTCGCATTTTTCCAGGACCCAGGAACCATAATCCAGACAACCTACACTCTCCGGAAAATGGGCATCACTATTGACGACGAAGTCAACCCCCGAGCGGGCTGCTGCCAAAACGTCTTTATAAGAGGGGTGTTTATGACCTGCATTGATTTCCCAGGCTGTATCCCGGTTAATACAAGCCCTTGCCACTTCCCCAATATCTATTTCCATTTTTAGGCCGGGATGGCTGATGGTCCAAACATCATACTGGTAAATGGCCTCTACCAGCGCTTTGGTATTGAGATTGATTATTTTTTCCCTCAGTAAAGGTACAAATTTTTTCACCTGGTTTCCCAGAATAAATTCTACCCCCGCTAATCCTTTGGGAAAGACATAAGGATGTAAACCAACAATCAGATAGTCCAGGTTCTTAATCACTTCCTGACTTACGTCCAGTTCGCCGGTAGGACTGATAATATCTGCTTCGGCACTGGCAAACATTTTTAAACCGGGAAATCTGGGCGCAAGCCTTTCTAATTCATCTTTTACCCGTAAAAAAACCCTGCTGTTCTTTACACCTGTTCCGATATTGCGGGGACCATGGTCAGAGATACCAACCTCAGACAACTTACAATGATAAGCAGCTTCTACCATTTCTGCTACAGTAGCCTTTCCGTCACTGTAAGTGGAATGCATATGATAATCGCCAATAAATTGCACAGAGCAAAGCCTCCCC
>JAIHAN010000087.1 GCA_020054815.1 Peptococcaceae bacterium
GATTGCTGCCGAAAATGCTAAATTCGGACAGCCTGAAGTGAATTTAGGTATAATTCCTGGCTATGCAGGCACCCAAAGATTAGCCCGCTTAATTGGGAAAGGCCGGGCTAAGTACTATATTTATACAGGCTACATGTTTACCGCTGAAGAAGCTTTTCAGATGGGTCTGGTGAATAAAGTTGTTAGACCCGAAGAACTTTTGGATGAATGTAAAACCATTGCCCAAACCATTATGTCCAAAGCTCCTGTTGCAATTATGATGGCCAAAAAAGCCATAAATCACGGATTGGATATGGACCTGAATTCGGGTGTGGCTTACGAAGCCGAGGCCTATACCACCACTTTTGCCACTGAGGATAGAGTTGAGGGTATGACCGCTTTCCTGGAAAAGCGTGCTGCCAATTTTAAGGGTAGGTAAAATACATCAATGACAGTGGGGAGGCTAATATGTCCAAGAGTTCTGAATACATCATCATCGAACCCTGTGATTCCGTTGCCGTAGCTTTAAGGCCTTATGCCAAAGGGGAAACCATTACGATAAATGGCGCCCCTTTGACCGTGCAAGAAGATATACCCGCAGGGCACAAGATTGCCTTAAAGGACCTGGTAAAGGATGAAGCAGTTATCAAATACGGTAATAAAATCGGTGTGGTTACCAAGGATATTAAACAAGGACAATGGGTCCACACCCACAATGTCAAATCCCACATTCACGGGAACAACGAGTATACATATAATCCCAGGAAGGGACAGGAAGCAGTACTTCCTGTCCCGGAAGGACTCAGCTTTCAGGGCTATAAACGGGAAGATGGCTTGACCGGTACCCGGAACTACGTCTTTATTATACCTACCGTCAATTGCAGCAACGGACCTATAACTTGCTTAACGGAAATGGCCAATGCCAAATATCCGAAGACTGAAAATTTTGATGGTTTCTTACCACTTTTCCATCCCTTTGGTTGTAGTCAGACCGGTAAAGACCTGGAATACACCCAAAAAATTCTGGCAGGCCTGGCCCAAAACCCCAACGCCGGAGGTGTCCTTATTGTAAGCTTGGGTTGTGAAATTAACTCCCTGGATGTTTTCAAGCCTTACCTGGGTGACATCAACGAAAAGAGAATTAAGTTTTTAATTTTACAAGACCATGAAGATGAGTTTACTGCAGGTATGGAGTTATGCGATGAACTGTACCAGTATACGGCCTCTTTTAAACGTGAACCTCTTCCCCTGTCGGAGCTGGTGATCGGAGTAAACTGCGGCGGTTCTGATGGGTTCTCCGGTTTAACGGCTAATCCTTTGGTTGGGGAGATAACCAATATCATTACAGCCCAAAATGGAACCGTGGTAATGACTGAAGTCCCTGAAATGTTTGGGGCTGAACATATTCTGATGGATCGAGCCAAAGATGAGGAAACTTTCCGTAAAATAGTGAAACTAATCAACGATTATAAAGGCTATTTCCATCGTTACGGGGAAGAGGCTGCGGAAAACCCCACCCAGGGCAACAACGCAGGAGGACTGACGACCCTGGAAGAAAAGTCCCTGGGCTGCATCAAGAAAGGCGGTGAGGCCCCTGTTACCGATGTGCTGGCTTACGGAGAACGGGTAAAAATCCGGGGCTTCAACCTGCTGAGCGGGCCTGGAAACGACTTAGTGGGGGTAACGGCCCAGATCGCCGCCGGATGTAACTTGATTATCTTTACCACCGGGCGCGGCACTCCTGCCGGTTTCGTTGTGCCAACTATCAGGGTTGCCTCCAATTCCACCCTCGCGCAAAAGAAAAAAAACTGGATAGACTTTGATGCCGGGGCGCTACTTCATGGTGTAGACAAAGAGGTTTTAACGCGGGAATTACTGGCTTTAGTAATAGATGTGGCCAGTGGTGTAGTACGTACCAAAACTGAACAGTACAACTATTTTGAAATTGGTATACTGCGGGACGGCGTTACCCTATAAAACCTTATCTGGTATACAGTATTCATGTTTATATCGAAGTTTGGTGGAATAACGATCAATCAATCTTTTCAGCCGAAAGGAGGAGGGGATAAAGGAAATCAAAATGTCTGAAAATATCGGATAATGCCGAAATTTAATGAGAAGGTAGAAAGGGGAGTTATTAATGAAAATTGGGAAAAAAGGTATCAGCTTTATTGTTTTGATGTTATTTTGTATCTCTTTTGTTGTAGGATGCGGTTCTGGCGATAAAAAACCTGCTGGCGCCGAAAAACAACCGGAAAAAATTGTGCTGCGTTTTGGTCACACCACAAGTACTGAAACACCCACACATAAAGGTGCTCAGTATTTTGCAGATAAAGTAAAAGAGAAGACAAACGGCCGTGTAGAAGTTCAAATATTCCCTGGAGGACAGCTGGGTGGGGAAAAAGCCCAACTGGAAGGCTTGATGGCTGGCACGCATGATTTCCACTTAGGAACTCAAGCCCCTCTCTCTAACTGGTTGCCTCAATTTATGGCCCTAGATTTACCCTACCTTATTAGTTCTGAACAACAAGCCGACAAGATTCTAAATGGCGAAGTCGGTAAATATCTCCTAAGTCTTCTCCCAAGTAAAGGGTTATATGGCCTGGGTTGGGGAGAAAACGGCTTTAGAGATTTTACAAACTCTAAGAGACCTCTCTTTACCCCCGATGATCTCAAAGGCTTAAAGATTCGTGTAATGGAAAATAAACTCATGATTGATACCTTCAAATTATGGGGCTGTGACCCCACCCCGATCCCCTTCCCAGAGGTTTATACAGCCCTACAGCAAAAAACTGTTGATGGCCAGGAAAACCCTGCGATTCTAATTGAGAAAAGTAGATTCTATGAAGTACAAAAGTATCTCTCTATAACACATCATTTCTATTCACCCTTAATTCTCTATGCCAGTAAAGTTACTATGGATAAGTTGCCGGAGGATATAAAGAAAGCTATTTTTGAAGCTGGAGCAGAAGCTTGCGAATATCAGAAAAAAGTGCTCAGAGAAGACAATGCAAAAGCAGTGGCCGTTATGGAGAAGGCTGGAATTCAAGTAAACCGTCTGACACCTGAACAAATGAAAGTATGGGCCGATACATCCCGTCCCATTTATGAAATGTACAAAGACAAAATGGGCGCCGATATCTATGAAAAGGTCATGGCTGCTGTAAAAGCCAATTAATAATTTATGGGAGAGGGGTTATTCCCCCCCTCCCCCATCAAAGGGGTGGAATAATGGGCGTTCTCAAATTTTTATGGAAGCTTGAAGAGTATTTTGTGACAGTAACCTTGGCTATAATGGCTACGGTAACTTTCGGTGCTGTAGTTAGTCGTTTTAGTTTCCATTATCCCTTACCTTGGTCTGAAGAGCTTGTTCGCTATCTATTCTGTTGGACATCTATGGTCGGTTCAAGCATCGCCATTCGCAATGGTGCCCATATCGGTATAAATCTTGTTACGGACCGTTTACCTGCGAAGGTGAAGAGCCCTGTGCTTATTTTAAGTTACTTGTTTGCAATCGGTTTTTGCGTAATGTTATTTATGATCGGTTATCAGCAAATGATGGCGCAGTCTACACAGCTATCCCCGGCACTGGAAGTAAATATGGCATTTGTTTATGCTTCAGTTCCCGTAGGCTCGGTTTTAATGATCATAAGCTTTATTGTTACTATGGTTCGTGAATTGGACTTGAGACCTGCGGTAGTTAATAGGGGTTCGAAGGAGGTCCAATGATATGTTGCTAGTCTCCCTAATGTTTATCCTATTTTTCCTACTTGCCTTTATTAACGTCCCTATTGCTTTTACTTTAGGTTTTGCGGTTATTGTACCGTTAATGATTACTAAGACTTTTCCGCTAGTAACGGTAAGTATGGCTATGACACAAGCCATTGACTCCTTCCCCTTTATGGCAATTCCCTTTTTTATTCTAGCCGGTAACCTCATGGACAGAGGTGGAATATCGGAGAGGCTGGTAAAATTCGCTGACTCCTTGGTAGGATCTGTTTACGGAGGGTTAGCAATTGTAACAATTATAGCGTGTACTTTTTTTGGGGCGATCTCTGGTTCCGGTCCAGCAACAGTTGCGTCCATCGGCGGCATTATGATTCCCTTTATGGTAAAGGAAGGATATGACGCGGGTTTCGCAGCAGCTATTGCAGCCGCGGCAGGTTGTTTAGGCTTATTTATCCCGCCGAGTATTGCCATGATTACTTATGGTGTTACTACTGGACAATCAATTGGTGATTTGTTTATAGGCGGTGTTGGCCCTGGAATCATGACAGCCATTGGGTTGTCTATAGTTGCCTATTTGATTTCGAAAAAAAGAGGCTATAAGGGTCATGCTGAATTTTCCATGAAAAGAGTTATGACAACATTAAAAAATGCCTTTTATCCCCTGTTTATGCCCGTTATTATCTTAGGCGGAATCTATGGAGGAATATTTACTCCTACAGAGGCTGCTGCTGTTGCCGTCTTTTATGCATTGTTAGTAGGTTTTTTCCTGACACGGGAATTAAAGCTAAAAGATATACCGGTTATATTAAAAAACACAGCAGTTACCACGGCGATGGTAATGATGATAATTGCCACAGCAACAGCCTTTGGTAGAATTCTCACCTTAGCCCAATTGCCAGCTATGCTTGTCAGAATTGTTACGGAGAACAATGTTGGTCCTATTATGTTCCTTTTGATAATTAACATCGCCATGTTAATTATCGGGACATTTATGGAATTGAATGCTACCATTCTTATTCTCGCGCCTATCCTTGTTCCTATAGCCCAAAAGTTAGGAGTTGATCTTGTTCACCTGGGAATTATCATGGTGGTAAATATGACCTTTGGTTTGTTAACACCGCCTTTAGGTACCCATTTGTTTATGGGTTGTGGCATTGCAAAAATTAAATTTGATTCCATTCTTAGAGAAATCTGGCCCATGATTTTAGTTGCAGTGGTTGTAATACTTTTAGTCACTTATATCCCGGAAACATCAATGGTGCTGATTAAATTGATTTCTAAGTAACCTATTAATATTTTTTTAAAAGGGGGTAAAAACCATAGAATTTCCGAGGATAGTCAGGATTAAACAGACTTTTGCAAGACCCACATTTATTAAAGATTAAAGTATCGGGAGGTCTGATGAATGAAAAAGTCAATTGCCATCCTTTTAGTAATCTTACTGCTCTCCACCATGATATTGGGCGGTTGTGGCAGCACAGCCAAAACTGACGGTAAAGCCGAGAAAAGTGACAAGACTTATACCATCAAAGTTGCTACCTGGTTTGCACAAGATCATCCCCAAGTTGCTGCCTTAACTAAGTTTAAAGAAATCGTAGAGTCTAAATCCCAAGGCAAAATCAAGGTTCAAATTTATCCTAACAGCCAGCTCGGCAGTGAAGAGACATACATAGACAGTGTGAAGAACGGCACAGTAGAAATGGGTGTTACAGGAACCATGCCCTCCAAATTCCATGGTCCTGTAGCTCTAGCTGAAATGCCCTTCCTTTTTGACGGTTGGGAACATGCTTACAAAGTATTTATGGGACCTATCGCTGATGAGATAGGTGAACCCCTTAAGCAAAAGGCCGGTTTCAGAACACTTGCCTGGACTGTTAACGGATTCCGTGTTTTCTCTTCCCGCTTTGAAATCAATGACATGGGTGATTTCAAAGGTATGCGTTTACGGGTGCCCAACGTACCCAACTACGTGAAAATGGCTGAAGGTTTAGGTGCCAACCCTGTGGCTTTAGCCTTTAACGAACTTTTCACCGCCCTCGAACAAAAGGTTGTTGACGGTCAGGATAATCCCTATGCCACTGTACGCGCCTCCAGTTTCTATGAGGTCCAGCCCTATATGCTCCATTCCCACCATATGTTCAGTCCTGCTATCTGGATTTTCAATGAAAAGCTGTTCCAAAGCATGTCCAAGGAGTATCAGGATATAATTACGAGCGCTGCTAAGGAAGCTGCTGAATTTAACTGGAAATCAGCTATCGAAAAAGAGAAAGAGGATATGGAATTCTTAAAGAGCAAGGGCATTAAGATTCATATCCCCGATGAAAACTTCAAGGCTCAAATGAGAGAATCCCAGAAGGCTGTTGAGGAGTGGTACTACGAAAAGTATCCCGAAACCAAGGAACTGGTGAAAAAGATTAGAGCGGTGAAATAGGTTTTTTAAAAGGTGTTGATGTAACTGCCTTTAAAGAGGCAGTTACATCATTTTCTAAAGTACGCAAAAGGGGTGAAAGGATGGAAAAGAATACATCACGGCACAGTAAAATTGAACTTGTTATGTACGGTTTTATGACCGTTTCCCTTATTGCCATGGTGGTCCTTGTTTTCATAAATGCAGTCTTAAGATATCTATTTAATACTGGTTATCCAGTTGGTGAAGAATTCTCCCGTTATTTCTTTGTATGGGCCGTTTTTTTAGGGACAGCGGCTGCTTTCAAGGATAACCAGCACGTTGGTGTTACTCTGGTTATAGACAGGTTAAAAGGTACCCCCAGATTGCTTATGGAAATATTGGGCACTGCAGCCATGTTGATTGCACTAGGCATTATGCTGGTAGGCGGGATTTTTTATACCATTGAGGTCGTACCTTCTGAAGGACCGGCTACAGGAATTTCCTTTGCCTGGATCTCCATCTCTATTGTCATCTCCACAGCAGCCATGATTGTACTGGTTTTAGGAGATGCTTACCGGAAATTTATCAGGAAATAGCGTAAGGGGGAAAGGATATGGCGTTATTAGTTTTTATGGCCTCTTTGTTTCTCTTGTTAACGTTAGGCATACCCATCGCTATGGTTTTAGTGTTGTGTGCTGTAGCTCTAATGATTCATTTGGATGCCTTCGACTGGCAAATTATCGCTCAGCAGATGGTCATGGCCACGAATAACTTTCCATTAATGGCCATTCCCTTCTTTATGCTATCAGGCGAAATCATGGCTAAAGGCGGACTGTCTTACCAGATTGTTGAGTTTGCCAATATTATTGTGGGCAGAATCAGAGGTGGTTTAGGTTACGCTGCCATCCTGGCAAGCATTATCTTTGCCGGCTTGTCGGGAAGTGCCGTTGCTGATACAGCCGCTTTGGGCGGTATTCTCATACCCCTGATGGTCCAGCAGGGATATAAGGCTGACCGTTCTACAGGCTTAATCTGTGCCGGTGCCGTAATTGCTCCCATTATCCCACCCAGTATTCCCATGATTTTGTTGGGTGTTACTGTTGGCATATCTATCAGCAAATTATTTATGTCCGGTATTGTACCCGGTCTGATCCTTGGACTAGCACTAATGGTTACATGGCGTTTTGTGGTAAAGAAAGATGGATATGAAGACCGACGGACCTATACCCGTGAAGAAATTATCCAAACAACTAAAAAATCACTCCCGGCCTTGTTTATGCCCTTAATCATAGTTGGCGGGATTCGTTTTGGGGTGTTTACGCCTACCGAGGCTGGAGCATTTGCCGTAGTTTATGCCTTATTGGTTTCAGTTTTTGTTTATAAGGAATTAGCGCTAAAAGATTTGGCAACATGTTTCTACGATGCTTCCAAAATGACGGCCGTAGTGATGTTTGTCGTAGCTGCTGCTTCTGCTGTAGGTTGGCTCATCACCATTGCCCAGATTCCCAACCAGTTTGCAGCTCTCTTTAACGCCTTTATTGACCGGCCTGTTATCCTGCTTTTGATTATTAACCTCTTCCTCTTTATTCTGGGTATGGTCATGGATTTAACACCGGCTATCTTAATCTTCGCCCCTGTTCTTTACCCCGTTATCATTATGGCTGGCATCGATCCTATCTATTTTGGCCTCCTTATGGTCTTAAACCTGACCATAGGCTTGATTACCCCTCCTGTTGGGACTATTCTTTACCTGGGGTGCAGCGTGGGTAATATTAGCTTTAACCAGATGGTGAGAGGAGTCTTACCTTTCCTGGTAACAGAAGTGATTGTGCTTTTACTGTACATAATCTTCCCACAAATTGTCCTCACTCCCTTACAGTGGTTTTATTAAGATTGGTAGTGAGGGTGAAAGAAAGGAGCTACAAACATGGATACTGCTAAACCCCTGCAGGAACTGAAAAACCTGTTAGGCGAAGACAGAGTCTTAACAAAGATAGAAGACCGAGCTTGTTATTCCTATGATGCTTCTCCCTATATTTCTGAACCCCAGGCGGTCCTAATACCCCGTGACACCCGAGATATCTCCGGGATTTTAAAAATTGCATCTAAATATAAGATGCCTGTGATTCCCCGGGGAGCAGGCACCGGTCTTTCGGGGGGATGTGTTCCCGTAGACGGAGTCTTTGTCCTGGATATGAGCAAGCTGAATAAAATCATTGAAATCGACACCAAAAATCTGGTAGCTGTGGTGCAGGCCGGTGTGGTTTTAGCTGATTTGCATAGAGCCGTGGAAAGTTTGGGTCTCTTCTATCCCCCGGACCCCCAAAGCATGAATATTTGTACCATCGGGGGTAATATCGCTACCAACGCCGGTGGACCGAGGTGCTTTAAGTACGGCGTTACCAAAGATTATGTTCTTGGTCTGGAAGTTGTCTTGGCTGATGGACGTATCATCCGCACCGGAGGCAAAACCATCAAAAATGTTTCGGGTTACGATTTAACCCGTCTCTTTACCGGTTCTGAAGGGACCCTGGGGGTTATCACGGAAGTCATCTTGCGCCTCATTCCCCTGCCCCGGGCCAAGCGTACGGCCTTAGCCCTCTTTAACACTCTGGAAGATGGGGCCGCTGCCGTCTCCGGTATTATTGAGAGAAGGATCGTGCCAACAACACTGGAGTTGATGGATCAGGATAACATGATTCTCATTGAAAAAGCCAAGGGAGTGGGATTCCCCATGGATGCCGAAGCGGGAATTCTCATTGAAGTCGATGGCAAACCCCGTGAAGTAGCAGAAGATATTAACCTCATAGCGGAAATCTGTAAAGAATTCGGGGCCCGGGAAGTCCGGATCGCCCAGACCCCAGAAGAAGCAGCCGCCTTGTGGGCAGGTAGAAAAGCATCCTTTGGCTGCCTGGCCCAAAGTACCCCTTCTGTCTTTATCGAAGACGCCACTGTACCTCGCAGCCAGTTGGTTACGGCTATTAGGGAATTCAAGGCCTTGGCTAAGAAATATAATCTTCGTATTCCCATCCTGGGTCATGCCGGTGATGGCAATTTACACCCCGACATTTGTTTTGATGAAAAAAAACCTGATGAAGTGGCCAGGGTCGAGCAATGTATTGATGAGATGTTCTCAATAGCCTTAAAGTTAGGTGGTACCTTAAGCGGTGAACACGGTATCGGCATAGCCAAAAGAAAATATGTGCCCTGGGAATTCGGGGAAGCAGGCGCTGATGTGCTGCGGAGCATCAAAAATGCCTTGGATCCCTTGCATATTCTCAATCCTGGTAAGGTACTTTTATGAGGTGAAGGTCATGAATGAACTTATTAATTCTTATCAGGATGGGGTGGAACGCTGCCTGCGCTGCGGGATTTGCCTGTCAGTTTGTCCCATCTATAGTGAGGAAAGGCATGAGGGAACCGTAGCCAGGGGCAAAGTTCATCTGATCCGGAAACTTCTGGAGGGTAAATTGCAGTTAACTCCTCGTTTAAGGCAATATATGGATTTATGTTTAGGATGCCAGGCTTGTGTGGAGAACTGCCCTTCCCAAGTTCCCACGGATAAAATCGTTTGCGCCGCCAGGGCTCAATTCGTAAAAGAAAAGGGGCTTCCCCTGGTATATTACCTGGCCCTGCGTTGGGGCCTGAAAAATCCAGCCCTGATGTCTGCCCTTTTTACATCCCTGGGTTTAGCTAGGAATATGGCTTTAACTAAGTTGCTCCCCCAAACCTTAAAAGATAAGGAAGAAATACTTCCGCCTTTACCGGCCCAAACCTTTTGGCAGCAGTATAAGAAAACGAAACCAAGCAGGAGAAAAGTCGCTTATTTTGTGGGCTGTCTCACCAACTTGGTTTATCCGCAGGTAGGTTTGGCTACCCTCCATGTTTTAGAGGCTGCCGGTTATGAAGTCATTGCTCCCCAAGCCTTCTGCTGCGGGCTTCCCCATTACTCCTCGGGGGACTTGGAGACCGCCCGGGAACTGGCCGGGAAAAATGTGGCTCTTTTCGATGCTCTTGATGTGGATGCCATCCTTACCGACTGCGGTTCCTGTGGTAGTGCTTTACAGGAATATGTCCGCTGGCTGGATAATGATCCCAGGGCCCGGAAGTTCTCCGAGAAAATCCGCGATGTCAGCGAATTTATTGTGAATACAGCTGGTCTTAAGCCTGGAATGAGATCCCTGGGTAGGACTGTAACTTACCATGACTCCTGCCACTTAAATAGAAGTATGGGCGTGGTGAAAGAACCCCGGGCTATCCTTCGTGCTCTGCCGGGAGTTCAATATGAGGAAGCGATAGAAGCCAACCGCTGCTGTGGCGGGGCCGGCACCTTCAACTTGCGGCATGGGGATTTATCTATGAAAATACTGGGCCGTAAGATGGAAAATATCAAAGCTACGGGTGCTGATACGATTGCCGTGGGTTGTCCCAGTTGCCGCATGCAGTTAAGTTACGGGGCCAAAAAGAATAATGTGCCGGTGGATGTGCTCCATCCCGTTGAACTCTTAGCCATGACTTTTTCAGGAAGTGATCACGAATGAAAACAAACTCGAGAGAAACTGCCCTGGGAGGACTATTGGCTATCGTCCAGGATGAAGATATGATTACTATCGATATTCCCAACAAGCGCATCCATCTCCATTTGAGCGATGAAGAGATTAAGGAGAGACTTAGCAAATGGCGGAGACCTGAACCTAAATTCAAAAACGGTTATCTTTCAATTTACGCTAAATTAGCCGAATCTGCCGCTAAGGGCGGGATTATTAAAAAAGATTAAGAAAGAACCTGATAAATTAGGCGCTGTCAAGTGACAGCGCCTAATTTTGTAAATATTTACTTTTTTTACTCCAGTACATTATCCAGGAACATCATGATCACAAAACCAATCAATAAGCTATGGGTGGCCAATTTTGAGCTTTTATCCCTCTGGGTTTCCGGGATGATCTCATGACTAATTACAAAGAGCATGGCGCCGGCGGCAAAGGCCAGGGCAAAGGGGAGAAGGGGCCTGGCTACCTGAACAATTCCAATCCCTAATAAGCCCCCAAGGGGCTCAACCAGACCGGTGGCTAAAGCCACTAAAAAAGCTTTCCAAACAGGAACTTTTTCCCTAATGAGAGGCAAAGCACAGGCTAAGCCTTCCGGCATGTTTTGCAGCCCGATGGCCACAGCCACGCTGATACCGTTCGTGATATTCCCGTCACCAAAAGACACCCCTACAGCTAAACCTTCGGGAAAGTTATGGATAGTAATGGCGGCAATGAATAGCCAGGCTTTTCTCAGGTTATTATGATTTTGACTGGGGCCCAGAGAGAGGTTGGTATCGGGGAAAAATTTATCAACGATATCGAGAAAAATACCACCACCTAATATTCCTATTAAGGTAATGCCGGCTCCTTTAATACCTCCTCCTGCTGCTGCGATAGCAGGGATGATTAAGCTAAAAGAAGTAGCAGCTAACATTACTCCCGCAGCAAAACCCAGGAGGGCATCCAGAATTTTTTTAGGAAAATCTTTCATGAAAAAAATGGGTAGTGAACCGATTCCCGTAGCCAGGCCTGCAGCCAGACTTGCTAAAAGACCCAAAGTAATAATACTGTAGTTACTGGCGAGATAATCTGCCACAAAGTTAACCCCCTCTAGCTAAGTTAGTCATTCGTAAATCTCTTCTCTCTAACTTATGATGTGAGAGGTAATTTGGTTATCGGCCAACTTTACCATACAATGGAAATATACGAATTATAAAAATAAATATTACATACAATGTTCGTATTTACCTTGACATTATGGTTTTTTGTAGATAATATTAGAATATAAGTTCGTTAAATGAGGCATGTTTAGGACCAGGCTCTTTGGCGAATGCTACCATCAAGAAAGTAACTTCAGCATGTAGGAGGAAATAGTCGATGTTAGAGAAATTGTTTAAACTTCAAGAAAACAAAACAGACGTAAAAACAGAAGTAATGGCTGGAATTACTACCTTTATGACTATGGCTTATATTATATTTGTGAACCCCAGTATTCTCAGCATAGCTAAGATACCATTCGGAGCCGTGATGTTTGCTACCTGTATTTCCGCGGCTTTCGGTACGATCCTGATGTCTTTACTGGCCAATTATCCTTTTGCCCTGGCGCCGGGCATGGGATTAAATGCTTTTTTCACTTTTACTGTTGTCTTAACCATGGGACTTCCCTGGCAAGCTGCTCTAGCCGCAGTTTTTATCTCAGGACTGATTTTCTTAATCCTGACTTTGACCAAAGCCCGTGAAGCCATCGTAAATCATATTCCCATGTCTCTAAAACTGGCAGTAGGCGTAGGTATCGGTTTGTTTATTGCCTTGATTGGTTTAAAGAATGCAGGGATTGTGGTACCGAACAGCGCTACGCTGGTACAGTTGGTTTCTCCTCAACATTTTACCGATCCTGAACTAGCCAAACTGTTACCTCCGGGTACAACCGTAGCCAGTGTCTTACTGGCCGTTTTTGGTGTTCTCTTCACAGGTGCTCTGGTAATCCGCAGGGTAAACGGTGCCCTGTTTTATGGGATTATTGTGACTACATTGGTGGGCATTCCTTTTGGTGTAACTAAGATCCCCGCTAATTTCAAGATATTCGGTTTACCGGAAAACCCCCTGGGTGCTTTTCTGGCCTTCGATTTTAGGGCAGTTTTCGAGTTTGGCATTATTCCC
>JAIHAN010000088.1 GCA_020054815.1 Peptococcaceae bacterium
TGGCTTGTAAGGACCAGATCGGTAACCTTGGACCGGAAAAGGACCTGGCCTCCCAGTTCTGTTATGCGCTGGCGCAGGTTTTTTACCACCCGCCGTAAAACATCAGTACCAATATGCGGTTTGAAGGAATAGAGGATATCAGGCGGCGCTCCGGCCTGGACCAGTTCTTCCAGCACTTTCCGGCAGCGTTTGTCTTTGATGAGGGTAGTCAGTTTACCATCGGAAAAAGTACCGGCTCCTCCCTCGCCAAACTGCACATTGGATTCAGGGTCCAGCTCCCCTGTGTTCCAGAAATGCCGGACTTTATCGGAACGTTGGTCTACTTCGTCACCTCTTTCCAAAAGCACCGGTTGATATCCCCTTTGAGCCAAAAGCAAACCGGCAAATAAACCTGCCGGTCCCGTCCCGATAATAACAGGAGGATGTTTTAAAACTTCCGACCCTGCTTCCACCTCCTCATAAGCCAGGTTCGGAGTAAGGGAAATATCCGGATCATTGAGCCTGCCGAGGAGGTAAGCCTCATCTTTTACCACCACATCAACGGTATAAATAAAATAAATCATCTGGCTTTTTCTGGCATCAACAGACTGTTTATAAATGTGCCATTCTTTGATCTCATGAGTCTTTACATGCAGTTTTTTCGCAATTAACTGCAGAAGGCGTTCTTCCCCTTCCTCCAGCGATAGTTTGAGACCTGCCACTCTTATCATGTCAATGAAATCCCCTTATCATTTAATCTAATTTATACTGCTTGTATTTGGGTTTCCGGAACTTTTTCCTGGCTTTTGCCCTGCCGTCAAGATAGCGAAAAGCAAGGACTATCCCTGCAAGGGAAAATGCAATGACAATTTTATTAATTAATTCGTTCATTTCCACGGAAATACCTCCTTGAGTTAGTTGTTAGTTGATAGTTGGTAGTAATTTTAACGTAAACCGTTAACAGTTAATCGTGAACCGTAAGGCCCAGGGCCTCCCGCAAAGAGGATGCATCGGAAACGGGAGCATGACAGGCGAAGTGCTCACAGACATAGGCCAGGGTTTTCCCCTCTGCAGGTTGATATTCTTGCAGGAAGGGGGCAGTTTTAATAAGCTCCCGGTTTTGGGGAGTTAACAGATGGCTGGTAGTGTGCGGTAAAAAGCCATGGTGGAGAATTTTAACCATCTCCCTGGCTTCTTTTGTTTCTTCCCCTGTAACAATAATGACTTCCTGGGTTCTCTCTGCAGCGAAAAGATAGGCCTGGAGCAAAAAGGTGTAACCCGCAGGATTTTCCTTAACAGTACCGCCAAAGGCCTGGAATAGCTCCTGGGCTCTCTCTTCCAGGATATAGTCTGCCGTCAGGCTGGCCAGGCGCAGGAAGTTCCAGGCGGCCACAGAATTCCCGGAAGGCATGGCCCCGTCATAGATTTCCTTGGGACGGGCGAGGAGCTGTTCGCTGTCTTGTCCATACATATAAAGGCCGCCCGCTTCCCGGTCCCAAAAGAGATCCAGCATTTGTTTGTTCAAATCCACAGCTTTTGCCAGGTAGGAAGGCTGATAGGTAGTCTCATACAGTTCAAGCAAGGCCCAGATCAAAAAGGCATAGCCATCGACATAAGCCGGGTAGGCAGCCTCACCATCCCGGTAGCGGGCTAAGAGCCGTCCATCAGCACGCTGCAGTTTCTCAAAAATAAAGGATATAGCTTTCTCAGCGGCAACAAGGTACGTTTTATTATCGAGAGCCCGGGCACCTATAGCTAAGGCTGCAATCATCAAGGCATTCCAGGCCGTAAGTATTTTGTCATCCTTATGGGGATGGACCCGCTTTTCCCTGGCCTCAAACAACTTAATACGGCAATCGGCCAAAAACTGCCTGGTCTGTTCGTCTAGGTCGGCCAGATTGTGTTGAATCAAATTGGGAATGCTTTTGCCTTCGAAATTACCCTGGGGAGTTATGTCCATCAGGATAGCATACCGTTTACCCTTTTCCTCGCCCAATACCTCATTAATTTCCTGCGGCGACCAGACATAAAACTTTCCCTCCACTCCCTCAGAGTCTGCATCTTCCGCAGAATAAAATCCTCCTTCAGGAGAGGTCATATCCCTTAAGATATAGCTAAATATTTTTTCCACCACCTCCTGGTAGAGGGGCTTACCCGTGACCTGGTAAGCTTCAAGATAAGCAATAGCCAGCAGGGCATTATCATAAAGCATTTTCTCAAAATGAGGGACCAGCCACTTTCTATCAGTGGAATAGCGGGAAAAACCAAAACCGATGTGATCGAAAATACCCCCTTTATACATTTGTTCCAGGGTCTTTTCTACCATCTCCAGGGCCCTTTCTTCCTTTTTAATTTTGGCATAACGCAGGAGAAAAGTAAGGTTATGAGGCGTAGGAAATTTAGGCGCCGAGCCAAAGCCGCCGTACACATGGTCAAAATAGCGCCCCAGCCCGTGATAAGCTCTATCAATAACCTGAGGTAAAAGCTCACCAGAGACAGGTACCAGGTAATTTTGCACCAGGGATTGGGTAATCTCTTCCCCCGACTGTACTAAAGTGCTCTGTTCCTTTACCCAGATTTGCCTAACCCTTGTAAGAATCTCCATGATTCCCGGCATGCCCCGGCGGCTGTGTTTGGGAAAGTAGGTCCCTGCAAAAAAGGGCTTCTTCTCAGGCGTCATAATGATGGTTAAAGGCCAGCCTCCATGGCCTGTCAAAGCCTGGCAAACCGTCATATAAAGATGGTCCACATCGGGGCGCTCTTCCCGGTCCACCTTAATGGAAACAAATCCCTCATTCAAGACTTCTGCCACTTCAGGGTCTTCAAATGACTCCCGCTCCATAACATGACACCAGTGGCAGGTACTATAGCCAATGCTTAAGAAGATGGGCTTATCTTCCGCCTTGGCCTTGGCAAAGGCCTCGTCACCCCAGGGATACCATTCTACGAGGTTGTGGGCATGCTGCAGCAGGTAGGGGGATTTTTCGTTAATTAATCTATTCGCTTTTTGTTCTGTTTTCATAAGATCACCTCATTTTAGTTATTCCCAAATAGAGGTGGAAATCAGCTTTTATCATCTCCACACAGCAATAAACAATTCTAATGAAATTTGTAATCTTATACTGAGATTATCTCTGAAAACATGAATCCTGGTTAAACTATTTGGAGAGCATATTTTTTGGGAGGTGGTTTTTTTGAGTGAACTTATAAATAATCGTGAATACCGCAAAGAGAAAATTAAAGAAATCATCCTTGAACTGCATCAGGGAAAAACAGTAGAAGAAGTGAAAAGTAAATTTAATGCGCTTGTCAAAGATATCGCCCCGGCTGAGCTTGCGGCCATTGAGCAGGAACTGATAAATGAAGGTCTACCCATGGAAGAAGTGCGCAGGCTGTGTGATGTACACCTGGCAGTTTTTAAGAAAGCATTGGATAAAACACCCGAAACTCAACTATCGCCAGGTCATCCGATCCATACTTTTAAGCTAGAAAACCGGGCAATTGAAAAACTCGTCCAGGAAACAAAAGACATCCTTTCGCAATTGAGGAATGATTCAAGCCAGGCTGTTATTCTGCAACTTCGCGAAAAACTTAATCTGCTTTGGGATCTGGAAAAGCATTACAGCAGAAAAGAGAATCTTTTATTCCCCTTCCTGGAGAAATATCAAGTAACGGGGCCTTCAAAAATCATGTGGTCCCATGATGACGAGATAAGGGATCTACTTAAAGAAACTAAGCGTATGGCGGTAAATTATACTCCTGATTTAAGAAATGAGCTTGAGAATAAGCTGGAGCTGGTACTGCAGAAAATACTGGACATGATCGCAAAAGAAGAAAAAGTACTCTTTGAAACAGCCTTGACTGTTTTATCGGAAGATGAGTGGTACCATATCATGCAAGACAGTGATGAGATTGGCTACTGTCTGATTGAGCCGCAAAATGAGTGGAGACCGGTTAATCTCAATGTCAGCGGCAGCGTACATGGTTCTGAAGCGGATAAATTCAAAGGATACATCAAATTTGAAACCGGGGTTCTTAAGCCAAAGGAAATTGAGCTCATCTTTAACAGCCTGCCTGTGGACATTACCTTCGTAGATAAAGAGGGTATAGTTAAGTATTTCTCCGCAAGTAAAGATCGTATCTTTGTAAGAGCTAGATCAATAATCGGTCGTAAGGTAGAAAACTGTCACCCTCCTGCCAGCGTGGAAATTGTTGAAAAACTAGTAGCTGACTTCGCAAGCGGTAAAAAGGAACACGAAGATTTTTGGCTTCACTTAGGAGACAAGTATGTATTTATAAGATATATTGCTGTTCGTGACGAGAATGGAGAATTTATTGGTGTTGTTGAATTTACCCAGGATATAAAACTTCTTCAGTCAATTACAGGGGAGAAAAGAATTGCAGATTAACACTTTATGGAGAGGATGTTGTCTTTTCAATAGTTCCTTTACAGGCATATTTGGGTAGACTGCACCGTTAAGGGTGACTTTAAGCCCTTGTTTAAAAAATGAAAAGCCAGGAAATCCTGGCTTTTCATTTTGTGCGACAGCGGGGACGGTTCTCGGCTGTCGCATTAATCTATGACACTAACAGTCCTAGTCTACTTTTTGTAATCCTTAACCGGGGAAACTCTGGCTATATATACCTGATTTATCATTACATTACCATACTTTTGCCCATTGGCATCAGAAACATTGAAATACTCTTCTTTGTAATTGATACCATTAGTTGATTCCTGACTTGACCAGTATTTTAAACCGATAATCCTGCCCTTCTCATCCTTAAGCCAGTTCAAAAAAATCACCGTATGGCCTGTGTTATTTTCCCGGCTAATATCCATAAAATCCCCGGCTCTTGCATTTTCTAGACTGGTGATTCTTCTGCCAATACCGTATTTCTCTACGGCGGTGGCTACATTATTCACACTTTTGTTGCCATTGGCTACATACCAGGTTAGGACGAAATCGTGGAGCTGGTCATAGGACATTCCATTAAAGTCATCAGGATCGAGCCCCAGCTTTTTATTGCGGTTCTGCATGGCCTTAAAGAATACTTCAAAGGTTATGCCCGAACAATGGGAGGCACGATTTCCACTAGGATGAGCTTTCAGGAGAAGTCTATCTTTATAATAAAGGTTTACAGTTACACCGTTATAATTCGCATAATCCTTATTTAGCAAATATGGATAACGTCCTATAGGATAACTCTTAATCACATCTAGAACATAGTTGTTCAACGTAGTATCGTAGCTGGAATCTGGCTTTTCCTCTTTCTGCTCTTGACTAGCAGTAGATTCCCCTGTTGCCGGGACAGGAATTGCAGACTTACTCCTTGCGACCGTTTCTGCGGATGCCAACATCGTCTTCCTGTTTACAATCGCTTCTTGTTTTAGCCGACCAATTGTATCCTCTTTGTTAACGATATTTTCCGTGGGAGCTTCAGGCAGAGGGAAAGCTTCAACCACAGGCTCCTCAATCTGCGGGGGCTTGTCCACTAGGTTTAAGGTTGAGTACCTTTGATATGTAAGGTTTATACCAAATATTGAGGCAATAATAATAAGACTAAATATAGGCAACTGCAACCTCTTGAAATGCTTTATTATCTTATCCACTATCTCTTATCTCTCCATGTGCTATATATTTTTATTTCTCTAAAGTTCCAACTTCTATGGCACTATTATAGTGTAAATCCAACAACTTTTTCAAAGTTAAATTTTGTTAGCTTGAAGAGGTTAGCATTGTTATTGATGACAGTGCTTTTTATGAACATAAAGTTGGGGGTAATCACGCGAGCCAGTCTGGTAGACGTCATGGCCAAAAAATATGGTAGCGGCAACGGAACAACCGGGGCCTAGAAAGGAGGATATATGGAACTCTTAGTTAACACATTTCAGAACCGCTGGCCCGATATTGCCACGGCCCTGGTGCAGCATATCCAGCTTGCCCTAATTTCCCTGCTTTTTGCTATACTCATCGCTGTTCCTCTGGGGATTATTCTAACACGTTACAGGAGATTCGCTGAACCCGTCATCGGCATCACAGCCGTTGTCCAGACTATTCCAAGTTTGGCTCTCCTGGGTTTTATGATCCCTCTTTTTGGGATAGGAGTGCTTCCGGCTATTGTAGCTCTGACTGTCTATGGCCTCCTGCCCATTGTTAGAAATACTTACACAGGTATCCTCGGGGTGGATGAGGCAGCCATCGAAGCAGGAGTTGGGATGGGCATGACTTCCTCGCAGGTCTTGTTTATGGTGGAAATCCCCCTGGCCCTTTCCGTCATTATGGCCGGAATACGTACAGCAACCGTGTTAAATATTGGAGTAGCCACACTGGCTTCCATGATCGGCGCAGGCGGGCTGGGTGACTTAATCTTTAGGGGAATAGCTATGGACAGTACAGAGCTAATTTTGGCAGGAGCCATTCCCGCCGCTGTTCTCGCCCTTATCTTACCCTGGTAGTGTCCAAAGCCCTGGATAGGGGAGATATCGATATTTATGCCGAATACACCGGTACTGCCTTAATGGTTCAGTTGGAACAAAAACCCATGAACGATCCTCAGGCTGTCTATGAGAAAGTGAAAAAAGAGTATAAAGAGAAAAAACAGATTACCTGGTTAGAGCCCTTTGGATTTAACAACACCTATACCCTCACCATGCGTGTAGCAGATGCCCAAAAACTGGGTATTGAAACCATTAGCGACCTGGTAAAGCATGCACCAAAAATGGTTCTTGATGACAATGAGAGCTACAGGGTTATTGCGTACAGCTTCACTTTCAGTGGCAAGCACATTTAAAAAGAGGATAAATTGCTGGCTCTGCCCCAGGCTAAAGTGAATCAATTGTAGTATTTGCTGGAAAAAATTTTGTACTTTCAGGGAAGAAAATCCCCGTATCCACGTTATATATATGAAAAACAATTCCAGAGGCCGTGGAATCCGTAAGAAAGAAGGGAAAAGACTTGTGGGAACAGGACCTGACAGACAACGAAATCATCGCTCAAATGTTACAGGGCCAGCGCGAAAGCTTTTCCCTCCTGGTCAAGCGTTACCAGCAGCAAGCCTTTAAGCTTTCCCTGGTCATCCTGCACAACAGGGCCGATGCGGAAGATGCCGTAAGCGAGGCCTTCGTGAAAGCCTTCGCCGCCTTGCCCAAGTGCAGGGAAAAAACCGACTTTAAAAGCTGGTTCCTGAAAATAACCTACAATTGCTGCCAGGATATCCTGCGTAAACGAAAAAAGATTTCTAACCAGACTGCTTACCATGACCTCGCTCAAGGGGCTTCCCAGGAAAATCCCCTCCAGGACGTAGTAGAGCAGGAAGAGAAGCGGGAAGTATGGGCGGCCCTGAACAGCTTGAACCTGGAGGACCGGACGGCTCTTGTTATGAAATATTACCAGAATGCCAGCTACCAAGAAATTGCCGATACCTTAAAATGGACTCCGGGCACAGTAGCATCCAGGCTGTACCGGGCCCGGGAAAAACTAAGACACATGCTTGAAAGAGGTGAAGTAAATGGCTAAGAATAAAGGTTGTCCTCATCCGGTAAAATTGCTGGCCTGGCTGGATGGTGAAGTGGAAGATATCCACCTGGCCAGGCACCTGGAAGAGTGCGCTAAGTGCCGTGAAATGACCAGCTCACTGGAAAAAGAAAACCATCTTCTCTTTACCGCCCTGGAAGAGTTGGAACCCCTACCAGACATAAGTGAAAAAATACTTGCCCGTATCGCGGAAAGGGATGAAGATAAAGATTTCTTCCGCTTTTTGTGGTACCTGCTGTTAGGTTGTTCCCTCTTCGTTTTTAGTCTAGTCAATTACTTCCTGCCTTCACTGATTAACCTTGATTCCTGGACAATAGCCAGTGTACAGCTCTATTCCTACCTGACGTCAGTCATCTTCACTGCCTGGGGGTTAGTTGATTACGTTTTCACCAATTCCTTCCAGGGAGGCCCTCTACTCCCATCCTTCATAGTAATCCTGCTGGTCTCACTCATTAACTACATTTACAAAGGGAGGTTTTCCAATGCTTAAATCTATAAAGCTTTTGCACCGGCTCATTTTCAGCCTAATCTTCATCCTGGTTATATCAGTTCCTGTCCTGGCTGTAACTGCAGAAAGCGATGACAATATTACTGTAAAAACCGGGGATACGGCCAAAGGCCCCAGATTCTATGCAGGAAGCTCAGTGAAAATAGATGGTACCGTAGACGGTACAGTCTTCTCCGCAGCCCGGGAAATCACAATTAATGGTACCATCAATGGCGACCTCTTCACAGCGGCCCAGGAAATCACCATCAACGGCAAAGTGATGGGAAACTTATACGCAGCGGGCCAGGACGTCAAAATTGCAGGACAAGTATCAGGGGACGTTTTTGGTGCAGGCCAGAAAATCGATGTAACTAAGGATGCTCTACTGCAGAGAGATGCACTCCTGGCCGGAGCCAAAATAGTTCATAACGGCCAAATACAGCGCCAGCTCCTGGGATACGGAGAGAATATTTCCGTAAGCGGTCTTGTTGGCAGTGATGCCTCCATGGAAGTAGAAAAACTGGAAATCCGGGATGGGACCATGATTAAAGGAAACCTGACCTACCGGAGCCCCAACAAAGCTTCCATCTCAAATACTGCCAAAGTAAACGGCCCCATTGACTGGCAAAAAACAGAACCTAGAGTTCATAAAGAAAAACCGCGTTTCGCAGACAACTTTATCAGTCTTATCCTTGGACTCCTGGGTGCCCTGCTTATCTGGTTCCTTATCCATCTCTGGCGTCCTGCTTTCTGGTCGAGCACAGCGACAATCATCCGGGAGCAACCCCTTAAAACCCTGGGTGTCGGAGCCCTGGTTCTGATATTAACTCCCATTCTGGTGATATTACTGATGATTACCGTGATTGGCATACCCCTGGGGGTTATCGTGGGGCTGGCTTACGGAGTCGGCATTTACCTGGCTAAGATTATCGTAGCCGTATTCATCGGCTTCCAGCTTTCCCAAAAGTTCCACTGGCCCCAACTCCACAGGGGTGTATGGCTTGTCCTCTTAGGCCTGGCCATCCTGGCCCTCTTAACCAGGATTCCCTTCATCGGCTTCCTGGTTACCCTCCTGGTGGTCTTCGCCGGGCTGGGTTCCATTCTCTTGACCTATGCCAAGCCAGCACCTAAAGAAGAACCGCCCCAACCTGCGTAAAGGGGAAAGGCTTGTAAAATATCCTCACTTGAATGGAACAGGTAAACGCCGCAGCCATTTGCTGCGGCGTTTACCTGTTCACAGAACCATAAGTGCGAGGTTCTCATGTCCATATTTTATTTGGCTGTTCCAATAAAATGCCTTTCTCGGCAAAACCAGCCCTTTTCCCGGCCGGCCGTAAAGCAGCTATAGTATACAGAATTTTACGGCAGTGTCAGCTTCTTAAATCCGCCAAAATCTTTAGCCATCTGGGCGTACAGGGGTTTGCCCAGGAGGAATTGATAAATTTCATCAGCCTTTTTCTCCGGATCCACATCTTTAAATTGTTGGGGATAGATCACTTTGCCCAGATAGTAGGCATCAGCAATGGCCGTATCAATATTGGTGGTGTAAAAGTTATAGGGCAGCTGGGAATACAGCTCACCCTTTCTGACTGCGGACAAAGCCTTGTAAAATTCCGGATTTTTTTGATAGTGATCCCGTACCATTGAGTACCCGCCCAAATCAATAAAGATGATATCAGGATTCCACTGGATCAGTTTTTCTTTGTCGATCATGACAGAACCGGTTTTGCCCGTTTCATCCACTACATTTTTGGCATTGATTGCATCGAAAAGGGAATACCTGCCCTGGGTACTTTCAATGCCGTGGGCTCCCCTGGCCCCCAGGGCCCCTATATACACAGTGGGTTTCTTGTTGTCGGGAATATCCTTGGTGCGACCATTCAAGTCTTCTTTACATTTCTCCATGTAACCAATCAATTCTTGAGCCTTCTTCTCCTGACCCATAATCTCGCCAATCAGTTTTAATGAACTGTAAACTGCCGGATCAAAGGTAGATACTTTTCCGTAGCTGAGAGCCACTACCGGAATACCCGTTTTTGCTTGCAGAGCCTCGACAGAGGCCTTGTCTGTGTTGTAAGTAGTGAATATTACGTCAGGTTTGACAGCCAGTATCTTTTCCGGATCAGGCGCATTGTTGGGCCCACCGGGTCCGATGACGGGAAAGCTCGTCAGTGAAGGATTGGCCAGAAGGTAGGGCCTGCCGGTGGGGTTGTTCTTTTCTATCTGTTCCACTCCCACTACCTTGTTTACACCATTGACATAACAGTAAAGCCTCAGGGCCCCTGGCCCGACAGCGACCACTTTTTCCACCGGCATGGCCAGGGAAACCTGCCTGCCCAGCATGTCTGTTACAGTAATCTTTTTTTGTCCAACAGCTTTCTCCTGGCCAACCTTAGAACCGCAGCCGCTAAGTGTAAAGGTCACCACAAGCAACAGGACGGTCAGTAATAAACACGTAATTCTTTTGCCCATAATTTTACAACCTCCTCAGCAAATATAGCGTCACAGGGGAATGACCACAGGGATGTCTCGGTATTTTTCAATGGTCACCGGGAGGGAATATACCCTTTCTATATTCTCCGGTGTTATAACTTCAATCCCGCCAGCCGCAAAAACAGTACCATTTTTAAGGAGCAGGAACTTGTCAGCAAACCGGAGGGCCAAATTAAGGTCATGCATTGTCACAATGGCAGCAATCCCCTGGCGTTTAACTACTTTCTTAATAAGATTAATAACTTCAAGCTGATTTTTCAAATCCAGATTGCTGGTGGGTTCATCAAAAAGGAGCAGATCCGGTTCCTGGGCCAGTGCCCGGGCAATTACCACCTTTTGTAGTTCTCCCCCGCTCAATTCATCCAGATACCTCAGGGAGTATTCCTCCAGTTCCAAAAGCTTCAGGACCTGGTTGGTGACCTCCAAGTCCCTATCAGTAACATCCCATTTGATGTATGGTTTCCTGCCTAACAACACGGCATCAAAAACAGTGTTTCTGGGACTTTCATGTTTTTGAGCAACATAACCCACTCTCTGAGCCAATTCCGTGAGCTTTAGTTTAAAAACCTCTTCTTCTAGAATACAGACAACACCTGATTGTGGTTGCAAAATCCTGTTAAGGCATTTAAGCAGCGTGGACTTACCAGCCCCGTTAGTGCCCAAAACAGCCAAACAATCTCCCTTCATTACAGAAAAATCAATGTTTTCAAATACCGGACGGCTCGGATAGCGAAATTTTAATCCCTGAACAGACAAGATCATCTTTTTTGCTGCCCCCTTGCCAATAAGTAAAGAAAGAGGGGTGCGCCCAGGAAGGAGGTAATAGCGCCAACAGGCAGTACTACTGGAGTGATAATCGTCCTGGCCATGGTATCTGAAACCAGGAGCAGCAGCGCCCCCATCAACGCTGATGCCGGAATCAGAAAGCGATGGTCCCCCCCGATGATTCTCCTCATAATTTGAGGGCCCACCAGGCCAATGAAGCCGATAATTCCCAGGAAAGACACCGCAACAGCGGTAATCAGGGAAGAGACAAACATACCTCCCAGGCGGACCCTTTCTACGTTGACACCCAGTCCCTTGGCAGTTTCCTCCCCGCTGTCAAGGGCATTGTAATCCCATCTCCTGACCATGAAGTAGCCTAGGGCCAGGCCAATAAGGCCGGCCATGATGATTACTTCCTTCCAGGAAGCCCTCCCCAGATCGCCGAAAGTCCAGAAAACAACGGCTGCTACCTTTACATCCTGAGCAAAATACTGGACAATGATGGTTCCAGCGGAAAAAAGTGAGCCAATTGCCACACCCGCCAGGACCATGGCCTCCGGTGAAAATCCTTTTAACTTAGCCAGCATTAAAATAGCCAGAGTAGCCGCCATCGACCATATAAAGGCTGAAGCCGCAACCATATAGGGATTGTTGATAACTACCGCATCAGCGCTGGTGCTCTGGATGCTGCCGGCCTCGAATACAATAATAGCCATATTCGCCCCGAAGGCTGCAGCATTGGCTATTCCCAAAGTCGAGGGGGAAGCCAGGGGATTTCTCAAGTTGTTCTGCATCACACAACCTGCCACGGACAAACCGGCCCCGGCGATAATACCTGCCAAAACCCTGGGCAGACGAATGTTCCAGATCACCACATGGGAGACGCTGCTTCCCTGCCCCAAAATGGTCATGAGAACCTGATAAGGATTAAAGTCTATGGCCCCGGCATTAACGGCAAACACTGCCAAAACAAAGGTCAATAACGACAATAATAAAAGGATAACTTTTTTCCTGCCCGTATACTGCTGATAGACATCGGCCCGACCCGGCTTCCCTGTAATAATAGACAATTTATGTTTCACCGTTTCTCAATCCTTTGTTGTTTATTACACTTCCCACCATATCCAGGCAAATTTCCCTTTTACTTTCTCAGTAATTAATCCCTGTTTATTCTGCTGTTCTAAATAGCTTTTGATGTATTCCTTCTGGCTTTTTGAGGGACCACCGGGTATGGGTAAGGCAGAAGAATAATATGCAACTGCTTCCTCCAAAGAGAACTTATTTTCCCATTGGCTATCCAAATAAGTTACTTCGGGATAATAGCCCATAAGCCAAAGAATATTGAAACAGCAGTATACACCTTTCCCCTGTTTCTGTATGTCCCATCCCGGCAAGAGTTTTAAACAGGCGCTCCTTTCCCTCCCTTTGATTATAAACATTGGTGCTGAAATGGCCGGCCCTACCGTCCCAAAAAGCTTCACTCCCCTGCCCTCCGCTT